>JBKOYU010001158.1:0-6232 GCA_046725575.1 Actinomycetota bacterium
GCGTAGGTACTTACCTGCTTTTCGGAGGCGATTGCGTGCGCATACGTGCATTGGGTGTCCTGGCCAGTCTGTGCACCGCCATCTGCGCTGCTCCTGCGGCACTCGCGTCGCCATCGGTGCCTCCTGTGTCCGACGCCGCGCGGGCGGCCGGGCTGGTCGACGTGCGCACCGTGGTGCCGGACGCCGTCATCGACCTTCGGTACGCGACGCCGAACAACTTTGTCGGGATACCGATGTACCCCGCGGACGCCCGCTGCCTGGTGCACGAATCGATGGCACCGGGGCTGGCCGCCGCCGCGGCCGTGCTGCGGCCGAGGGGTGAAGTGCTGGTGTTCTGGGACTGCTACCGGCCGCACGATGTGCAGGTGCGAATGTTCGAGGCGGTGCCCGATCCGAACTGGGTGGCCCGACCGGGGCCATACGCACGCAGCCACGAAGCCGGCCGGTCTGTCGACGTGACGATCGCGAACGATGGCGGCCTCGTCGACATGGGCACCGACTTCGACGACTTCACCCCACGCGCCCTCGCCTACGCGACCGAGGGTGTCAGCGCGGCCGCGCAGGCCAACCGCGCGCGATTGCGGGACGCGATGAAGGCCGGCGGACTGACCGTGTACAAGGGCGAGTGGTGGCACTTCGACACCAGCGACGCCCACGAGAAGCGCCCGATTCTCAATGTTCCGGTGAATTAGGTGATTCCACTGGGTCACCGACATGAAGCTCATGTACTGCTCGTTGATGTCTAACGTGGCGGGATTGTCGGGTTCACGGTTGACCATCGACTCTCAAGATCGGATCGTGATTGCCTAGAGCCTTTTTGTGTAGGAGTTCAGTCATGACCAGTCGCCGAATCGCTCGTTTGTTTGGTGCTGCGGTCGTGGCGGGCTGGGCGACGCTACTGGGCGCACCCGTCCCGTCCGCATCCGCTCAGCCGTGTCCGGACGTGGACGTGGTATTCGCCCGAGGTACCAGTGAGCCACCTGGCGTTGGCGGGGTCGGACAGGCGTTCGTCGACGCTCTGCGCTCGCAAGCCGGCGGCAGATCGGTCGGGGTGTACCCGGTCAACTACCCGGCAAGCAGCGATTTCACCGCCGGTATCCAGTTCGCCGCGACGGTGGTGGAAGGGATCAGGGACGCCGCGAACCATGTTCAGGCCACGGTGGCGAACTGCCCCAACACCAGGATTGTGCTCGGCGGCTTCTCGCAAGGCGCAGTCGTGGCAGGTTTCGTCACCTCGGCCGTCGTGCCGGAAGGAGTGCCGGCCTCGTTCGTACCCTCACCGATGCCACCCGAGGTGGCCAACCACGTCGCCGCAGTCGCTCTGTTCGGCAAGCCATCGGATCAGTGGATGCGCGACGCGGGCGCGCCGCCTGTCGTTATCGGTCCGCTGTATGTGCCCAAGACCATCGATCTGTGCGCCGACGGTGACACGATCTGCAACGGCGCTCCGTTGGGAGGCCCCACCGTCGCGCACGCTCTGTATTCGATGAACGGCATGGTCAACCAGGCCGCCACCTTCGCCGCGGATCGGCTCTAACCGATCACAAAGCCTTCCTCGAGTGCCTGCTCCGCCTCCTGCAGGACCACGGACTGCGCCTGCTCGTAGATCCGCCAGGCATCCTCGGGGGTGTCCCCGACCGCGGTCAGGCCAACGCGACCGCACTCGGTGAGGCAGCTGATCATGTGGAACACCACGCCCGTACGCCGGGCCTGATCGAAATGCAGGCCGTGACGTACGACGACGTCGAACAGCTCACGCACGGTCAGTGCCTTGAGCCGGTCGTCCTCGAAGTGGTCGGTCGCCACCAAGTACTTGCTGCTGCCGCTGCGGGTCAGGAAGACGCCGCGGTCGCCGTCGTAGGTGCCGTCGGTGAGGAATTGCAGGGTGAGGAACGGATGGGTGGTCCCGCCCTTGCGGAGGTTCAACTCGATCGCGTAGGGCGTCCACGCGCCGGTGTTGTCTTGCACCACAACGAAATCCACCGCGAACCGCCCGAGCGCGCCGAGCTCTGCGAGGCGTCGGCCGATCACCATGGCGGGCTCTGCGATGGCCGCGGCGTAGTCGGGATTGGCCGGGAACACGCAGCCGAGATACTTCTGGCCGCTCGCGCCGCCGAGAAGCTGGTCGTGGGTGGACAGCAGCTCGACGGTGCCGTCGGGCAATGCCCGCATCTGGACGCTCGGACTGGTCAGCGCTTCTCCGGTGATCCGCTCCTCGACGATGCCGCCGTGTGTGGAGAAGGCGGCAAGGTAGACGTCGACCGCGAGGCCGTCGGCCTCTGGTTGCATGCTCAACACGCGGTCCCTGATGACGGCGGCCTCGTCCGGCGAGTCGGGGGGCGGCAGCTCGCTCAGGTCCACCATCGCGTTGCCCGCGCCGGAGACGCCCTCGTTGAGCTTGACGATGGCCTGGCTGAGCGACGGGCGCCTCGCGCGCATGCTCTGCACGCCCGCGACGATGTCGTCGACGGTGTGCAGGTCTTCGGCGCCGACCGGACACCGCACCCCGAGTTCCTCGAACATCCTGCGGCAGCCGGTCTTGCTGCCGAGGTCCTCGAGCCGGGGATCCGCGCCGTACATCGGGATCCGCAGGCTCAGCGCGACATCCCGTTCGAGCGGTGTGGTGTTGTAGGGGATCAGGTGACTGCGGGCGGGGTTGGGAATCAGGGACCGGATCTCGCGCAGAAGTCGCGGCCGCGCAAGGAGTTTCGCGCTCAGCGGGACACTTGACGCATCACCGACCGGAACCAGCGTTATTCGGGCGCGGGCGTGGCTGGGAATCACTCCGGGTAGCAGCCCGAGGTAATACTCGATGATCGATTCGGACACCGGCTGCGAGGTCACATAGATCATGCGCAGCCGCGGCTGACGAAGCAGCAGAAGGAGGAACAGTGAGCGTTCCTCCAACGCCTGCATGATCGTGCCGCTGCCTGGGGTGGCGCGTTCGATGCTGATCGACGGGACCACCACGACCGACTCGTCCTCCAAGTCGAGTCTCATGGACTCCCAGACGTCCGGCATCGTCAGCTGCAGATCGTCGAAGCAGCGATAGCGTTCGCCTTCGTCGAGCTGTGACAGTTTCCGGCTAGGTGCTTCTAGTTGTGTCATGTCCTCACCTACTCGTCCTTGAGCGCGCTGATGTTGTGGACCCGCACCGTGCGGCTGAACCCCTTGGGCTTTACGTCGCCGACCTCTTCTGCGACGGCGATGCTTTCGGTGGCCGCTAGCACGCGGTCGGTGACCAGCACCTGCCACGGACCGGCGTCCGAACACAGGCGCGCGGCCAGATTGGTGACGCTGCCGATGGCGGCGTAGTCGAACCGACCCTCGAAGCCAATCCGGCCGAGTGTGGCAAAGTTTTGGGCGATACCGATTCCCACAGCGAGGTCGTAGCCTCTGCGGCGCCAGCCGTCGGCGAGGTTGCTCACCGCGTCCCGGATCTCCAGCGCCATCCGCACCGCACGCTCCGCCGCGTCATCGCAGGGGATCGGGTCGTTGAAGAACACCATGATCCCGTCGCCCGTGAACCGTTCCAGCGTGCCTTCGTATCCGTGGACGAGGGCCCCGATGGCGTGGTGATACTCGGCCAGTACGCCCATCACCTCTTCGGGCTCACTGGTCTCTGCGAACGGGGTGAAGTTCCTGAGATCGGTGAACAGGACGACGATCTCGCGGCGATGGCTCCGCAGCATGTTCTCGTCGCCGACGACGAGATCGGCCAGTTGTGGAGACAAGAAGCGGCGTAGCCGGTTCATCCGCTCCAACTCCGAAACCTGCTGGGCGACCCGCGTTTCGAGTTCGGCGTTCCAGGCGGTCAGTTCGTCGGCCTGGCACCGGATGGTGTCGTGGTAGCGCTTGATCCGCGCCAGCGACGCCACTCGCGCGAGCAGCTCGCTCTTGTCGAATGGTTTGGTCACGAAGTCGTCGGCGCCCGCCTCGAGGGCAGCCAGCCGCTGTTCGGATCCGCTGGCCGTGATCATCACGACGGGAAGGAATTCGGTTGCGGGAGTGGACCGGATTCTCCGGCAGACTTCGTAACCGTCCATCTCCGGCATCACGATGTCGAGCAGAACGATATCGACGTCCTCGGTCTCGAGCAGCGCCAGCGCATCCGCGCCCGACGCCGCGGTCAGAACCCGGTGGCCGCGGGGAGCGAGGACCGCATCGAGCAGCCTCAGGTTGGTCGGCTGATCGTCGACAGCAAGTACCGTCGCGTTGATGTCCATCACTCCGCCCGCCCGCTGAGAAACGCTTCGATCTGGCCGGGTAGCGTTCGCACACTGATCGGCTTCTCGACGTACCCGTCGAAGCCGGCACGAGATGCCCGTTCCTTGTCCTCGGCCATCGCTAAGGCCGTCACGGCGACAACCGGCACATCCTGGCCGAGCGTGCCCTGCCGCAATCTGCGCAGCGTCTCGGTTCCGTCGATACCCGGCAGTTGGAGGTCCATCAACACCAGATCCGGGGGATCGTCTTGGGCGGCGCGCAGACCCTCCTCCCCGGACTGCGCTTCGATGACGTCATAGCCGGCGAACGTCAGTACGTCGCGAACCAGCTTGAGATTCAACGGATTATCCTCCACCACGAGGATGCGGCGCGGCGTCACAGGGCACCCACCTGCTGCAGCGCATCCACGAGCTCCTCGCGACGAATTGGCTTGCGCAGATATGCATCCGCACCGAGGGACAGGCCACGGGACCGATCGTCGACATCGGTCGCGATGACTACAGGGATAGCGGCGGTGGCGGGATCGGCTTTGAGCTCGGCCAGTACCTGCCAGCCATCAAGCCGTGGCAGCCCGATCTCGAGTACGACGGCGGCCGGCAGTTCTTTGCGCGCCACCTCGAGCGCCTCGACACCGTCCTTGGCCCGCAGCACCCGGGTCGGCGAACCGTCCAGGTAGGCCGAGTTGAGATCGAGCGACGCTCGGTCGTCGTCGACGAGAAGAACGGCGGGGACCGCGCTGCCCCCGTTCGCGCCGTCTTCGTCGCCCTTCAGCACGCCAGGGATGGAGAAGCCGAAGGTGCTGCCGGAACCCGGGGTGCTAGTCAGCCACATTCGCCCGCCCCACAACCAGACGATGCGTCGGGAGAGCGTCAGTCCGAGGCCGGTGCCCTCCTCTTTCGGTGCACCGCGCCTGCCCTGCTGGAAGGACTCGAAGATTCGTTCTTGGTCTTCGACCGGCACCCCGATCCCGGTGTCGGTCACCGTCACCATGACGTCGGTTCCCTCGCGGTAGGAGCAGAGGGACACGGTTCCGCCGTCGGGGGTGAATTTGACTGAATTGGAAAGGAGGTTGAGCACCACCTGCTTGAACCGCAGATCGTCGGCCTCGATCGTGCCGACGTCGTCGGCGACGTCGATGGTCACGGTGATGGCGTGCGCACTTGCCCGCTCGCGGACCATCGTCAAGCAGTATTCGAGGGCGCTGCTGACACTGAATGTGCTTGGCTCGAGCACCATTTGGCCCGCTTCGACCTTGGACAGGTCGAGGATCTCGTTGAGCAGCTCGAGCAGGTGCTTGCCCGAGTTCCAGATGTCGTGCAGGTACTCCTCCTGACGCTCGTTGATTTCGCCGAACATGCGATCCAGCAGCACTTCCGAGAAGCCGATCACCGCGTTGAGCGGGGTCCGCAGCTCGTGGGACATGCTGGCCAGGAATTCCGATTTGTGTTGGCTGGCGATTTCGAGCTCTCTTGTCTTGCTCTGCAGTTCCCCGAACAAGCGCGCATTGACGATGGCCAGGGCCGACTGTCCGGCGAACGTTTCGAGAAGTTCGACATGGGGCCCGAAAGAACCCGTGCTTCGGCGCCGGATCACCAGGACGCCCATGATCCGGTCGCCGCGCAGAATCGGCACCGCGAGCACCGACCGCCAGCCGTCGCGGAATAACGCATCCAGATGCGGGTCGAGCGTGGTGGAGGCCAGGTCCGGCACCTCGCGTGGCCGGCGGGCGGTTGCGGCTCGACCCACCAGCGTCGATTCGCGGTCAATCGTGATGGCCCGCAGCTGCTTCAGTAGGTCGGGGCTGGTGCCGTAAGCGGCGCGCACGTGAAACGAATCGGTTGACTCGTCGTACTCCATGATCGATCCGCCGTCGGTTCGGGTGAGCCGCACGGCGTTGCTGACGATCTGGTTCAGAACCTCGTCGAGGTCGAGGGTCGAGCCGACGGCATCGCCCACCTCTCGCAGGGCCTCCAGCTGCGCGACCTTACTGGCGAGCTCAGCACTC
>JBKOYU010000787.1:0-3042 GCA_046725575.1 Actinomycetota bacterium
CCGGGCGGCGGCCGGCGAGGGAGCGCCGGAACTGGTGAAACTGCGCCAGTATTTCCACCACCCGCTGTTCGTCGAGATGTTCACCGAAGCGATCGCTGCTGCGGCGCAGACGGTGCCCGACGGCGCCCGCCTGGTGTTCACCGCGCATTCCATTCCCGTTGCGGCCCGATCCCGTTGCGGCCCAGACCTATACAGCCGCCAGGTGGCCCATGCCTGCCGCTTGGTCGCCACGGCGGCCGGCTATGACGACTACGACCAGGTGTGGCAGTCACGCTCAGGGCCGCCGCAGATGCCGTGGCTGGAGCCCGATATCGCCGATCACCTGACGGCGCTGGCCGACGGTGGCACCACGGCAGTGATCGTCTGCCCGATCGGTTTCGTCGCCGATCACATCGAGGTCGTGTGGGATCTGGACCACGAGTTACGGCAGCAGGCGCAGGAGCTCGGCGTCGCATTCGCGCGGGCGGCGACGCCCAACGCCGATCCGCGGTTCGCGCGGATGGTCGTCGACCTGATCGACGAGTTGCGCCACGGCCGCGAACCGGCCCGGGTGCCGGGCCCGGATGCCCCACCGCTGCAGGGCTTTTCGATCAACGGCGTGTTGTGCACGCCGAACTGCGGCTAGCGCGAGGAGACGCAAAAGCGCCCAAATTTGCGTTCCCCTACTTGCGTGTGGGCCCAGCTCACGAGGATTAGTTCCACGCGGAGTACAGGATCGCGTTGATCGCGGCCATCCGCGCCGAGCGCACCACCCCGGAAAGCGGGCGCAGCGCGTCGCTGGCGATCCGCACCTCCGATGACGTCTGCAACCCGATTGGGATCAGCCCAGAACTGACGGTGATGATCGCGTCGATGTGGGCGGCGTTCTCGAGCACGCGCACTGCCCGCGACGGTGCGTGGTCGGGTACCCGGTGGCCCCGGGTACTTTCGAGCACCTGCTCGACGAGTCCGCGGGGGTCGGCCACATCGGTGCCGGCCGCGCGAATGGCGCCCAGCGCATCCGCGGCCGAACGCACCGCGGCGCGCAACGCGTATTCCGCCTCGCCGAGATCGTGGTACTCGATCGGCGCTTCCATCGGTATCGAGTACACCGTCCACGCCAACGCCGACGGCTCCGGTTCGAAATCGGATTCGTCTTCTAATTCGTCGTACTCGACGTCGGGGACCAAACCCACCGCAGTCGACGCATCGCGCCCGACGATGACAGCCTCGCCAGCGGTCACCGCGTCGCGCTGAAACTGGGTACCGGCTGGCAGTCCACGCACGTCGCCGGGGACCGGCAGCGCCACGCCGATGGCCGGCGCCGAGAGCCCCGAACCGGCCGCCGTCCGCACCGTCTGCAGCAACGACACTGCGCCGGCGTCGTTCAGGTCTGGCCACGGCAACCCAGTACGGCCGGCCGCGACCGAGTCATACGCAGTCACGGAATGCCTTGGTGCCCATTGCGATAACGCATCGAGGACGTCGTCAGGCGCGGCGGCACCTGCGAGCCAGGCGTTGGCCCAAACCGACAGGGAGACACTGGGGCACCACATGATGCTCGCAGTGTAGTAGTTAGCCGCGAATTGGGTCGGCTACGCGATACGCTGAAGTCATGGCCATCCCGCTGATCTGGCTAATCGCCGCACTGGCCCTCGCCGGGGCGGAGGCACTGACCGGCGACATGTTCCTGCTCATGCTGAGCGGCGGAGCGCTGGCCGCAGCCGGCTCGAGCCTGATCGTCGACGATCTGTGGGTGCACGGCGCGGTGTTCCTCGTGGTGTCGGTGCTGTTGCTGGTACTGGTGCGGCCCGCACTGCGACGGCATTTCATGGCGGGCACGGGTCTGCCCGAACCGGCAAAGGCGCTGGAGGGCAAGAGCGCGCTGGTGCTCGATCGGGTGGCGCGCCATGAAGGCCAGGTGAAACTCGATGGCGAAATCTGGACGGCGCGCCCATTCAACGACAACGATGTCTACGAACCGGGCGACCACGTCACCGTCGTGCAGATTGACGGCGCCACCGCTGTCGTCCAAAAAGTCGTCTAGAGAAGTCTGGGCAACGAGGGAAGGAACCCGTCATGGAAGGTGCCGTCGCCGGCCTAGTCGTGGTCGGGGTGTTGGTGGTCTTCGCCGCCATCATCGTGGCCAAGTCGATCGCGCTGATCCCGCAGGCGGAGGCCGCGGTGATCGAACGGCTGGGCCGCTACAGCAAGACCGTGTCCGGTCAGCTGACGTTGCTGCTGCCCTTCATCGACAAGATCCGGGCGCGGGTGGACCTGCGCGAGCGGGTGGTGTCGTTCCCGCCGCAGCCGGTGATCACCGAGGACAACCTGACCGTCAACATCGACACGGTGGTGTACTTCCAGGTCACCAACCCGCAGGCCGCGGTTTATCAGATCAGCAACTACATCGTCGGCGTCGAACAGTTGACCACCACCACGCTGCGCAACGTGGTCGGCGGCATGACGCTGGAGCAGACGCTGACCTCGCGTGACCAGATTAACGGGCAGCTGCGCGGGGTACTCGACGAAGCCACGGGACGCTGGGGTCTTCGCGTCGCCCGCGTCGAGCTGCGCAGCATCGACCCACCGCCGTCGATTCAGGATTCGATGGAAAAGCAGATGCGCGCCGACCGCGAAAAGCGCGCCATGATCCTGACCGCCGAGGGCTCCCGCGAGGCGTCGATCAAGCAGGCAGAGGGCCAGAAGCAGGCGCAGATCCTGGCGGCCGAGGGTGCGAAGCAGGCCGCGGTTCTCGCGGCCGAGGCTGACCGGCAGTCACGCATGCTGCGCGCCCAGGGTGAGCGGGCCGCCCAATACCTGGTGGCCCAGGGCCAGGCCAAGGCCATCGAGAAGACGTTCGCCGCGATCAAGGCCGGTCGACCCACTCCCGAGATGCTGGCCTATCAGTACCTGCAGACCCTGCCGCAGATGGCCAAGGGCGAGGCGAACAAGGTGTGGCTGGTGCCGAGTGACTTCGGAGCGGCGCTGCAGGGCTTCACCAAGATGCTCGGCGCGCCGGGTGAGGACGGCGTCTTCCGCTACCAGCCGTCGCCGGTCGAG
>JBKOYU010000151.1:0-3712 GCA_046725575.1 Actinomycetota bacterium
CGCCCGAGCAGGTCATGATCCCGACTTCCCGGGTGTAGCCCTCGTGCGCCAGCGACTCGCGCAAGCGGGTCAGATAGCTTCGCATCGCTGGGCCGATGAGCGAGTTCACGACGGCGGCCACGGTGCGCTCGTATTCTCCGATGCGGTTCACCATCTCTGACGCGAGTGAGACGAACGCGTTCGGCGCCATCTCCGCGATGATCGCGCCGACCCTGCGTTCATGCAGATCGTTGGCGACAGACCAGAGCAGCGAGACGGCAAAAGCATCGACCCCGTCGTCCAACAGCTCTTGGACGACGGCGCGCACCTCTTCGTCGCGTAGCGAGACAAGTATCGATCCGTCGCGGGTGACGCGTTCGTTGACCTCCCGCACCATGTTTCGTGGCACTAGCGGCTCGGGCTTGGTGTGGGCGGCGACGTGCGCGATCTCATCGGGTGACAGCGTGGCGAGCCGGCCACCGGCGCGCATCACATAGAAGGGTTCGGTATGACCTGCCGAGGTGATCAGCGCCACCCGCGCGGTCCGTCCCTCCACCAGCGCGTTCGTCCCCACGGTGCAACCGTGCAGCAGACCATCGGTCTGCGCGAGGAACTCCCCTACCGTTTTGCCGCTGCGTTGGGCGACCTCTGTCAGAGCATCCATGAAACCGCGGTCGAACTCTGGCGGTGTCGAGGATGCCTTGCCTATCGTCACCTGTCCGTCAGCATCAACTGCAACGCAGTCGGTGAAGGTGCCACCGATATCGACTCCGACGATTTGACCCACGATTCCTCCACATTTGATGACTGTTGCTGCATGGCAGCGAACACCTGGACTGGCCGGCCCCGCACGGGACGTTCAGGTGGCCGTGCGGCCGCCGTCGATGTTGAAAGTTGCGCCCGTGGCATAGGTCATCTCGTCCGAGGCAAGCAGTGTCGCCATCGCCGCGATCTCTTCGGGCCGGCCCATCCGCGGGATGGGGGTGCCTCGTGAGGCGATGGCCTTGGTCGCCTCGTCGCCCACCGTCATACCGGTCTCGACCACTCCGGGACAGATCGCGTTGACGCGAATGCCCTTGTCTGCGTAGTCGACCGCGCTGCCTTTGGTGAGCATGTTGAGTCCGGCTTTTGAGGCGGCATACAGCGAGAGGCGTGGCCGGATGTTCATCGACCCGACAGAGGAGATGTTGATGATCGACCCGGTACCGGCCGCGATCATGTCCGGAATGACATGCTTCATGAACTGAAAGGGGCCGATGAGATTGACCTCGAGAACATGTCGGAAGTCGTCAGCGGTCTGTTCGACGAGGTTGCCGAAGAAGTTGATGCCCGCGGCGTTGCACAGCACCGTCACTGGGCCAAACGCGGACCTGGCCTCCGCCACCGCTCCCACGACATCCGGCTCACTCGTTACGTCGCCGTGGTACGGCTGAATCACTCCGTCGCCAGCATCGGCGGTCTTCTTCTCGTTACCGCTGATGTCGAACGCGAGAACCGAAGCGCCCTCGGCGGCGAAGCGGAGCGCGATCGCCCGACCTATACCAGATCCCGCACCCGTGACGATCGCGGTCTTTCCCGCTAAACAGGGCATGAATCCTCACTTCCTCTCAATCTTGTGCTGCGCCAATGCCGCCCACCGCTGACGCTGATTTGCCGCCGATGACCCGAAATCGACTGGGCTGGTGAATATTTGGCTCGCATCCGACGTCGACGCTGCGGAATCAGACCCCTTCTCGCTCCACGCCTCAATCTATCTATCACTGAGATATATGTCAACCACGTCACACACTCGTTCCATCAGACCCCACGGGCGGATTTGCTATCGAAGTTCGAGGAAGGTCCGCGTCGCATCGATGCGCGTTAGGTCCGCGCCGAACGCCAGTCGGCGAGATTGACGTCTTGTCGAATCCATGGACAGCCCCTTAATATGACGAGGATAAATTTACTGAGACCCGGCCCCGCTTGGCGCGCCGGGCACCCCTCATCAGCAACGGAGCCCACATGCCTGCAGGACCACTGGCTGGCGTTACTGTTCTCGAGTTGGGAGGTATCGGGCCGGGCCCGTTCGCCGCGACGTTGATGGCGGACCTGGGCGCAAACGTGATCCGCATCGACCGTCCAAAGGGCGCTGGTCGGCTCTTCCCCGGCCCGCCGAGCAGCGAGCTCTTGAACCGCAACAAGCGGTCCATTGCGCTCGACCTGAAACGACCCGAATCCATCGCCGTTGTCCACGCCTTGGCGCAGCGCGCCGATATCGTGGTTGAGGGCTACCGCCCCGGCGTGACGGAACGCCTCGGCCTTGGCCCCGACGACCTACTGGGGGTGAATTCGCGGCTGGTCTACTGCCGGATGACCGGGTGGGGGCAATCCGGCCCACTCGCTCAGCGAGCCGGTCACGACATCAACTACATCGCGATCACCGGCGTATTGCATGCCATTGGGCAGGCCGACGGACCGCCGCAAATTCCGCTGAACCTTGTTGGCGATTTCGGCGCGGGCGGAACGTATCTGGTGATCGGAGCACTGGCGGCTCTGCAAGAGGTCAATCGGACCGGTGTGGGGCAGGTCGTTGATGCAGCGATCGTCGACGGGTCCCTGCACCTGCTCACCGCCATACACGCATTGTTGGGCGTTGGCGCCTGGACGGACGAGCGCGGAGCGAACATGCTGGACGGCGGGGCGCCGTACTACCAGGTTTACGAGACCTCCGACCGTCGCCATATGGCGGTCGGGGCGATCGAGCCACAGTTCTACGCCGAGCTCATTGAGCTTCTCGAGGTCGCGCTCGATCCTGCTGAGCAGAACGACCCACGAACGTGGAAGCAAACCCGCGAAGTGCTGGCTGCGCGGTTCGCCACACAGGATCAGGCCTACTGGACCGAGTTGTTCGCATCGAGCGACGCCTGTGTCGCCCCGGTGCTGAGTTTGCGTGAGGCTGCAGACCACCCACAGGTAGCCGCACGGGTCAGTCTTGTGGAGCGGTTCGGCACTATGCAGGCTGCGCCGGCGCCGCGGTTCTCGCGCACCCCCGGTGAACTTCGGCGGCCTCCTCCGCTACCGGGCGAACACACGCACGAGGTTCTCGCCGAATTCGGAATAGACGCGGAGTCGTTGCGTGACACTGGCATACCTGCCGCGAGCGTGTCCACCACCACGATCATCGAAAGGTTCTCTTGATGGACGCAGGTTGGGATGAGCTGGCCAAGAGGTTCGAATCGATTGGCGAATGCGTGGCATCAGCGCCGGACGTCCTCGCTGGACGCGCAGAGACCATCCCTGAGCAGGATTTCCTTGTGTTCGACAACGATTCGGCCAGCTACCGAGCCTTTGACATCGCGGTGTCGCGGTTGGCGACCGGTCTGTCGCGAGCAGGCGTAGCCCCCGGTGACCGCATCGCGTTTCAGTGCGAGTCCCGAATGGAAATGGCAGAGTTGCTCTTCGCGACGTGGCGGGTCGGGGCGATCGGGGTTCCTCTCAACGTCTACCTCAAGGGCAAGCCGCTCGAACATCAGCTTTCCGACAGTGCCTGCAGCACTTTGATCGTTGACCGAGACGGCCATAGCCACGCACTCGGTCTGTGCGACCGCCTCCCCGACCTGCAGCGGGTTGTGCTCCTTGACGGGGTCACGCCGACTGACCAGGCATCTGACATCGAGACCATCCGTCTCGACGAACTCTATGTCGACGACATCGCGCCATTTTCGTCCCGGGCTATCACCGACCCGGCCTTGAT
>JBKOYU010000004.1:0-2210 GCA_046725575.1 Actinomycetota bacterium
GGCGGCAGCAGCAAGCCTAACGGCAACCCAACCGCAAGAGACGGAGCGTAAGCGAGTCACTTACGAAACCGGTCCGCGACTCGCTATCGACGCCCGTCGGCGTGCGAATTTGCCCCAACCGGCGTAGACCTTTTGCCATGAGTTCCATGGTGGAGTACGACCTCGTCGTCATCGGTTCGGGTCCCGGCGGCCAGAAGGCCGCGATCGCAGCGGCGAAGCTCGGCAAGTCGGTCGCGGTCGTGGAGCGCGGCCGGATGCTGGGCGGTGTTTGCGTGAACACCGGAACCATTCCGTCCAAGACCCTGCGCGAGGCGGTCGTCTACCTCACCGGCATGAGCCAGCGCGAGCTGTACGGCGCCAGCTACCGCGTCAAGGAGAAGATCACCCCCGGCGACCTATTGGCGCGCACCAGCCACGTCATCGGCAAAGAACAGGACGTCGTTCGGTCGCAGTTGATGCGCAACCGCATCGACCTCGTCCAGGGCCATGGCCGGTTCGTCGACCCACACACGGTGTTGGTCGAGGAGCCAACGCGCGGCGAGCGCACCACGGTCAGCGGCGAGTACATCGTCATCGCGACCGGCACCAAGCCCGCCCGCCCGGCGGGCGTCGAGTTCGACGAGGAACGAGTGCTTGACTCCGACGGGATCCTGGACCTCAAGTCGCTGCCGTCCACGATGGTAGTCGTGGGCGCTGGCGTGATCGGCATCGAGTACGCCTCGATGTTCGCCGCGCTGGGCACCAAGGTCACCGTGGTGGAGAAGCGCGACAACATGCTGGACTTCTGCGATCCGGAGATCGTCGAGGCGCTGAAGTTCCACCTGCGCGACCTGGCGGTGACATTCCGGTTCGGCGAGGAGGTGACCGCCGTCGACGTCGGGGCCGCGGGCACGGTCACAACGCTTGCCAGCGGCAAGCAGATTCCCGCCGAAACGGTGATGTACTCGGCCGGCAGGCAGGGCCAAACGGAACATCTGGACTTGGCCAACGCCGGCCTCGAAACCGACAGCCGCGGAAGGATTGTCGTCGACAGCCAGTTCCAGACCAAGGTCGACCACATCTACGCCGTCGGGGACGTGATCGGCTTCCCGGCGCTGGCCGCGACGTCGATGGACCAGGGTCGGCTGGCTGCGTACCACGCGTTCGGCGAACCGGCGAAGGGCATGACCGATCTGCAGCCGATCGGCATCTACTCCATCCCGGAGGTGTCCTACGTCGGCGCCACCGAGGTGGAGCTGACGAAGAATGCGATCCCGTACGAAGTCGGGGTGTCACGGTACCGCGAGTTGGCCAGAGGTCAGATCGCGGGCGATTCCTACGGGATGCTCAAACTCTTGGTGTCGACCGATGATCTGAAGTTGTTGGGAGCGCACATCTTTGGCACCAGTGCCACGGAGATGGTGCACATCGGCCAGGCGGTGATGGGCTGCGGCGGCACCGTCGAGTACCTCGTCGACGCCGTCTTCAACTACCCGACATTCTCGGAGGCCTACAAGGTCGCTGCGCTGGACGTGATGAACAAGCTGCGCGCGCTGAACCAGTTCCGCACCTAGCCGCAGTCGTCGTCGAACACCGTCGGCGCGTCGTCGGCCGGGCCGCCGGCCTCGGCGCGGGTTAGTAACCGCTTGATGGCATCGTCGAAAGGCGGTGAATACGAGAGACTTTCGTCCTCGCAGCCCCCGCCCTTCAGCCCGCCGATCAGGCCCGTGACCTTCGACCCTTCCATCCACGGGGCGCCCGATAGACCGTTGACCAATTCTTCGCAATCCAGCGCCGGAAAGCCCTGTTTCGGGGGCGCCGTGGCCGTTTGACAGCCAATCGGCCCACCGCCGTCGCCCATTGCATAGCCGGTGACGGTGACTACGGTGCCCGGTTTCGGGGCCGCCCCGAGCTTCAGGCCGCCGCCGGCCTGGGCCTGCACCGACCCGCCCGCGTCTCGACTCACGCGTGCAATCGCGAAGTCCGCCAGCGGGTCCTGGTTCTGCACCCAACGCGGATCGAGATAGACCGCGTCGACATGCCAGACGTCCTCCGGCGCGGCAGTGTCGTTCAGATCCGCAACGAATGTGGCGTCGACGCCTTGGGCCACGCAGTGCGCCGCGGTGAGGATGAGATCACCTCCGGCCGAATCCAGCACCGCGCCGCTACAGGTGTGCGTCGTGCCGCCGCCAAGGAACACCGCGCCCACCCGCGGATCGGGCGGCACGGCT
>JBKOYU010001086.1:0-2863 GCA_046725575.1 Actinomycetota bacterium
CACCGCCGGTGATTCGGGCTGCGATCTCGGCGGGCTCGAACGGCCAGCCCATCGTCGCGCGAAATAGTTCAGCCTTGCTGCCGAAGTAGTGCCGGATCATCGCGGGATCAACGCCGGCCGCCGCGGCGACATCGCGCACCGAGGTCTTGTCGTAGCCGGCATCGGCGAACAGGTGTCGCGCGGCGGCCAGGATCACGTTGCGGGTGTCGGGTTTACCGCGCGGTCGTCCGATCCGGGCCATAGTGCAAGGAATTCTACAGTCGTTGACTTTCGGCGGACCCGGAGTTAGCGTGGTGGCAGAAATTCCACAAGTGAGGAGTTTTGGCCATGCCAGCACCACGATGGGTCGCCAAAGCCAACAAGAAGGGGCTGAACCGCCTCACCAAGTTCATCGCTCCGTGGGCGCCGGGGTGGGCTGTCGTGATACACCGGGGTCGCAAATCGGGCCGGACGTTCCGGACCCCGTTGTGGGCGTTTCGGCGCCGGGGCGGATACGTGATCGCGTTGACGTACGGTTCCAGCGCGGACTGGGTGCGCAATGTGCTGGCGGCAGGCGGCTGCGAACTGGAAAGCAGGCGGCGGCATTACCAGCTGGGTGCCCCACGGCTGTACCACGACGAGAACGCCTCGGACATGCCGGCGTTCATTCGGTTCATGCTCCGCCGGGTCATCAAGGCACCGGAGTTCCTCAGCCTCGACATCGTCGGCGAGCTGCCGACCGAAACGGCGTCGCGCACCGGGACCGCTTCGTCGTAGTTTCGTGCGATGGGCACGCACCGCACTCTCGAAACGTGGGTTGAGCGGTTCAACGCGGGGGATGCGACGGGCATCTCAGCGCTGTATGCCGAGGATGCCGTCAACCATCAGATCCCGCTGGCGCCCGTCGTCGGCCGTCACCATGGGCGGTCAGTTCTTTCCGAACGGCCAAGGTGAAGCTGTTGACGGCGGCTATCGGCGGACAGGGGCCTGATGCCCGTCACCGCCGCCGGTCACACATCGTGGGCGCTCGGTGTTGCCAAGAACAGCTCGACGATGTCGAGGAACTCGCCGACACGAAGTTCCGGATGAGCGACATGGCGTCGCTGGCCAGCCGGCCGACGTTCCAAAAGGCTTGGCCCATCACGTTGCATCGTGGCGGGCGCATCTCGTCGCGGACACCAGCTCGATCCGCGAGGGCAGCCGGCTGGAGCGTGCCTTCCGCGACCTCTACACCGGCACGCAGCACGCGTTCATCAGCGAGAAGGTGGCGATCGACGCGGCACAGATCTGGCTCGGCATCATCGAGGACTAGCCCGGTCTGTGAGCGCTCTTACTAGCCGCCGCCCTTGAGGCGGATCCTCCAGCGCACGAACGCGGTGTAGCCGACGCAGATCGCGGCGAGCATCGCTATGTCGAACAGCCAAGCGCCCGAAGTGTGTTGCCAGTGCCTGTCGTTCGGCGTGAGCGGACCGGGAACGAGTCTGATCAGATCGATCGTCGACGCCGAGCTGGCGAAGCCCCACCGGGCCGGGGTAAACCACGACATCTGGTCGAGCACGACGCGATCCGTCACCGGGATCATGCCGCCGGAGAACACCAGCTGGGACATGATCGCGATCACCAGCAGCGGCATGATCTGCTCGTTGGACTTCGCCAGCGCCGACAGCGCGAGGCCTACCATTGCGGCGGCCACGGTCGTCACCGCGATGTCGACGAACAATTCCAGGTTGCGACTGCCGATCACCGCACCCTTGTCCACGGCGCCTGGGCCCCACCCCTTACCGCCGATGGCAATCGACGTAACGATCGCCGACTGGACGACCGCGAACACCGTGAAGACGAACATCTTGGCCAAAAGGTATGCGGTCGTGGACAATCCGACGGCCTGCTCGCGGCGGAAGATGGCCCGCTCGCCGATCAGCGCGCGGATGGTCAGCGCGGTACCCATGAAGATCGCGCCCACGTTGAGCATCACCAGGATCTGTCCGGGTTCGTTCGGCGCCGGGCCGCCCTGTATCGCGGGCACGGGTACGCCGAACCCGACGTCGCCGGGCACCGACAGCGACAGCACGCCCATGATGAACGGCAGCAACATCAGGAACGCGAAATAGCCGCGGTCCGACACCACCAACCGCACCTGCCGGCGCCCGATCGTCGAGAACTGCCGCCTCAAGCTGGTTTTCGTCGGCTGGCCGAGGTCGGCCGGTTTCTGAGCGGGTGGCTGCGGGGGAGGCGGTCCGTGCTGGGCGAGGAACCGCTTGTTGGCCGCGTCCGGGTCGCCTGCGACGCTGCTGAAGATGTCGGCCCAGTTGGTGGTGCCCATCGACGGGCCGATCTGGTTGGGCGGCCCGTAGAAGGCGGTCTTGCCGCCGGGGGCGAGCAGCAGCACCTGGTCGCACACGTCGAGGTAGGTCAGTGAGTGCGTGACAACCAGGACGACGCGGCCGGCGTCGGCCAGCTGGCGCAGCATCGTCATCACCTGCCGGTCCAGGGCCGGGTCAAGACCTGAGGTGGGTTCATCGAGGATCAGTAGCGACGGGCCGGTGAGCAGCTCGAGTGCCACCGACGCGCGCTTGCGTTGACCTCCGGACAGCTTGTCCACCCGGGTGTCCTTGTGCCGCGTCATCTCGAGTTCCTCGAGAACCTGCGCGACAACCTGGGCGCGATCGGCCTTTGTGGTGTCCGGGGGCAGCCGCAGCTCGGCGGCATACATCAGCGCCTGGTTGACCGTGAGCTGGCCGTGCACGACGTCGTCCTGCGGCACCATCCCGATCCGGGACCGCAGCGAGGCGTACTCGGCGTGAATGTCGTGACCCTCGAATGACACCGTGCCGGTCGTCGGGTGGGTGTAGCCGGCCACCAACCGTGCGAACGTCGACTTGCC
>JBKOYU010000269.1:0-3293 GCA_046725575.1 Actinomycetota bacterium
GCCATGAACTGGTTCCACACCACTAGGTTCCAGAACCTGCACTTTGGCGGCCGGTGCGTGATCACGAGCGCCTCGTCATCTTCGAGTACGAAACTGCCGTACGCGTAGCAGGCGTCAC
Organism: Actinomycetota bacterium; assembly: GCA_046725575.1. Classification (GTDB taxonomy): domain Bacteria; phylum Actinomycetota; class Actinomycetes; order Mycobacteriales; family Mycobacteriaceae; genus Mycobacterium. The sequence goes on from JBKOYU010000269.1 coordinate 119, forward strand.
GAGCCGACCAGCCGAAGTTCGCGTCCGGCACTTGGTAAGGATCGGCGAATTGGTTTGCCACCTGGGCGATTTCGTGACCAAGCGTGTGTGCATCGTCCACCCGAGCACCGACGGCGAGCGGCACGATCGCGAACATGGTGCGCAGCCACGCCGCACTGGCCCGCAGGGCCGCCGCGGTTTCGGCGTCTCCGTGCCGCACGGGTTCGGGCTCGTCGAGCGCCTCGATCTGCCAGCTGACGGGCCGGCCGGTAAGCGGATCGGCCTGGTAGTCACGTGTCATCAGCACCGCGGCGTCGGGCGTCGGCCCCAGCTCGAACGAGAAGTTGCCCGCGTCGTCGATATCGAGATCGTCGTCGCGCACGATCGCCACGATGCGGTCCGACCAGGTGCCGGGAGACGGTTCGTTGTACGCGGTCACCGAGAAGTACACGCTGTCGCCCTTATTGCCGCTGATTCGGTAGCGGCGCTTCGGATCGACCGGGCACAGGTGGTAGTAGGCGTCGGTGTTGTCGCCGCCCCATCGGCGGTCCCGTCGGAACGGCGTGTTGACCTCTACGAACATCGGCCGGCTGGGCTCCGCAAAGAGGTAGGTGTCGAAGGCAACGCCCAGCGTCGTCGCAAGCATGCGGTAACCGTCGGCGATGTGCCGATCGTCGGTGACCGCCCGATCACCCTCGAGGAAGGAACGGTCAAGTGAGCCAAGGGTTTCGAGCAGCTCGCGCCACGCGGTCGTCGATTCGTGCGTCATGCGCTGATTCCTTTCAATATCAGGGTGGCGGTGCGCTCGACCCAGGTGTCGTCGAGTGCCGCGCTGCGGGTTAGCAATGCGAGGAAGGTAATGCCCCCGAGGGCTTCGGTTACTTCCGCCGCGGTGACGTCGGGTCGAACCTCGTTGCGCGCCATGGCCTTGTTTAGACGTTCGGTCATGCCGGTCGCGAGGATGCCACTGAACCGCTCGAGGAGCGCGGCGTGCAGAGTCAGGTCCGCGGCCATCTCGCCGACTAGGCCCGGCAGTGCGGCGCGGGCGGCCGGGGTGGTCAGCACCTTGACAGTACGACGCACCATCTCGCGCACATCGCCGTCCAGCGACCCCGTGTCGGGCAGCTCGGTGGCTTCGCTGAGCGGGAACACCGCCTCGTGTACGAGGTGCGCCTTGCTCGGCCAGCGCCGGTAGATCGCGGGCTTGCTCGTGCCGGCCCGCTTCGCGATCGCATCGACGGAGAGCTCGGCATACCCGGTCTCGCCGAGCAGCTCGACCGTCGATCGGAGCACCGCACTGTCGATGCGCGGATCGCGGGGTCGGCCAAGGTCTGTTGTCATTACGAAACTCAGAGTAACATAAGTCGCGTGACCCACGCCACACCAGATCTCGTCCACCTGGACGACCTCGCCGAGCCACGGTTCAGCCCCGAGGCCGAGCAGATCCGCGACATGATGGCCGCGATGGCGGCCGACTGCCCGCTCGACGCGGATGCGTTGCACGCCAAAGCGATTGCGGACACGGGCCTCGACGATTTCGGGCCCGACGACTACAGGGAACGACTCGAGGTCTACCTCGCGGCGCTGCACGACATCGACACCATGCACGCGCCGGGCATCGTAAACTTCTTCGGCCAGCTGTCGCAGTGGCTCAAGAACCGCCTACTGCTGACCGACCTGCTGGCGCGCCACCCCGAGATCCACGACATCGAACTGCTGCCACCGGTCGTCATCGCGGGACTGCCGCGCACGGGCACCACGCACCTGCACAATCTGCTGGGCGCGGCATCATCTGATAGTCGGCTGTCGCCTCCGGGAACTTTCCGCACGCTGCCGTACTGGGAGAGCTTCGAGCCGTTCCCCCTGCCCTCTGAGATGGGGGTCGAGCCGGATCCGCGGGCGGCGCGCATGGACGTCGCGGTCCAGGTGATGAACATCGTCATGCCGCATTTCGTCCTCATGCACGAGATGACCACCGAGCACGTCCATGAGGAAATCCAGTTGTTGGCCAACGATTTCTCCACGATGTTCATGGAGACCCTCGCGCACGTGCCGCGGTGGACCGACTACTACCTGGCCCACGACCAGACGTCGACCTACGAGTACCTCGCCACCCAACTCAAGGCGCTGCAGTTCCTGCGGGGCGGAAGGCGCTGGCTACTCAAGTCGCCTCAGCACCTCGAGCAGCTTCCGGTGCTCGACAAGGTGTTCCCCGGCGTGGCGGTCGTGTGTACGCATCGCGACCCGGTGCCGGTGGCCCTCTCGATGGTCGCGATGCTCACCTACTCCGCGCGGATGCACCGGTCTCCGGTGCCAGTGGAGGAGATCGCCGCAGCCTGGATCGACCGGCTCGAACTGATGCTGGCCTCACTCGTTCGTGATCGCAGTGTCATCGGACCGGAGCGATCGATCGACGTGCGCTTCGACGACTTCATGGCCGACGAACTCGGTGTCGCCAAACGGGTTTACGGCCTCGTCGGCGACTCGGTGACCGACGACGCGCGCACCGCGATGGCCGATTATCTGGCCGGCCACCAGCGTGGTCGGTTGGGTCGGGTGGCGACATCGTGTGAGATGTTCGGACTCAACGAAGATGAGCTGCGTGCGCGCTTCGCGCCGTACGTCAGCCGGTTCTTGTCATTGCCATCTCCGGGCTGCGGGACTCGCGTGCCTCCCGCACTAGGATCGCTACCAGGCAGATAATCGACAGGATGGCGACGGCGATCGCGAAAGTCTCACCGGCCGTTTGCAATCCCCACCGCTGGGCGGCCAGGCCCTCACCGACGACCGGCAGCGAGATGGCCACGTACGCGATGACGAAGTAGGTGGAGCTGACCTCGGCGCGACGGTCGGGCGGGGTCCATTCGGCGACTGCGGCCAGGCCGCGGGAGAAGCTGATGCCCTGGCCGATGCCGGACACCACCGCGGCGGTGATCAGTCCCGTCAGCGACGAAAAGTGCAGCGCCACAGCCAGAATCACCATCCCGGCGACCAGGATGGCACAGCCGACCGCGACCGCGCGTTGCGGATTCATGCTTCGCGCGGCCACCTGCGACACCGCCGAGGCCGCGAAGATCGAGCAGGCGATCAGCCCGGCGATTGCGTGATTGTCGATCCCGACGACATTGGCCAGAAACGACGGCGCCACCGCGGTAAACAGGCCCGTCACCGCGAAGCCCGCGAACGCTGCCAGGCC
>JBKOYU010000220.1:0-3257 GCA_046725575.1 Actinomycetota bacterium
GTACTTCATCGAGCGCAAGCTGTATCCGAACGTCGACTTCTATACCGGCGTGATCTACCGCGCGATGGGCTTCCCGACGCGGATGTTCACCGTGTTGTTCGCCCTGGGCCGGCTGCCCGGCTGGATCGCGCACTGGCGCGAGATGCACGACGAGGGTGTCGGCAAGATCGGCCGGCCGCGCCAGGTCTACACCGGCTACACAGAGCGGGACTACAAGTCTGTCGACGCCCGCTAGCTCTTTGCGCCGAACGACCGTGTTTGTACGCCGGCGCGCCGTAAATGCTGGCATTTTGCGTTCGTCCCCAGCTTCGCGTGGGCCCACACGCTGTCGTGAACGTCACGGCATCGCCGCTTGCGCCCGGACAGTTGTAGTTTCACAATAGTTGTGTGAATGAAACTGTCGTCCGATCGTCCTCAGCTTCGCGTGGGCCCAGAGCGACCGGGCGCAAGGGCATCATCCTGGTGTCCTGCTGCATGAGCCTGCTGATCGTGTCGATGGACGCGACGATCGTCAACGTCGCCATTCCGAACATCCGCGCCGATCTGGGTGCGTCGGCGTCGCAGCTGCAGTGGGTTATCGATATCTACACGCTGGTGCTGGCGTCGCTGCTGCTGCTGTCCGGCGCGACCGCCGACCGGTTCGGCCGTCGCCGCACCTTCCAGATCGGGTTGACGGTCTTCGCGCTCGGTTCGCTGCTGTGCAGCCTCGCGCCGAACATCGAGACGCTGATCCTCGCGCGCATGTTGCAGGCCATTGGCGGATCGATGCTGAACCCGGTGGCGATGTCGATCATTACTCAGGTGTTCACCGGCCGGGTCGAACGCGCCCGCGCGATCGGTGTCTGGGGCGGCGTCGTCGGCATCTCGATGGCGCTCGGTCCAATCGTGGGCGGAGCGCTGATCGAACTCGTCAACTGGCGAGCCGTTTTCTGGATCAACCTGCCGATCTGCGCGGCCGCGATCCTGTTGACGGCCATCTTTGTTCCCGAATCCCGGTCGGTGACGATGCGCGATGTCGATCCCGTGGGCCAAGGCCTAGGCATGGCATCTCTGTTCGGCGTCGTCTACGTGCTGATCGAGGGCCCGGCGAGGGGTTGGACCGACGCCCGCATCGTCGTAGTGGCCGCCGTCGCGCTGCTGGCCTTCGTGGCGTTCTTGCGCTATGAGTCGCGCCGCCACGACCCGTTCATCGACCTTCGGTTCTTCCGCAGCATCCCGTTCGCGTCAGCGACGATGATCGCGGTGTGCGCTTTCGCTGCCTGGGGGGCATTTCTGTTCGTGATATCGCTGTACCTGCAGAACGAACGGGGCTTCTCGGCGATGCACACCGGACTGATCTACCTACCCGTTGCCGTTGGCGCGCTGATCTTTTCGCCACTGTCCGGGCGACTGGTCGGCCGCTTCGGCAGCCGGCCGTCCCTACTGATCGCAGGCACCCTGATCACCGCGGCCACGCTGATGCTCGCCCGGCTGACTGTGACTACCGCCGTGTGGCAGCTGCTGGCGATCTTTGCGGTGTTCGGCATCGGCTTCTCCATGGTGAACGCGCCGGTCACCAACGCAGCAGTCAGTGGCATGCCGACCGATCGGGCCGGCGCCGCCTCGGCGGTGGCTTCGACGAGCCGGCAGGTGGGTGTGAGTGTCGGTGTGGCGCTGTGCGGTTCGGTAGTGGGATCGGCGTTGGCCACAACGGGCGTCGACTTTGCTGTTGCGGCCAGGCCGCTGTGGTTGATCTGTGCGGGACTCGGCCTGGTGGTCATCGTTCTCGCCGTCTACTCCACGTCGGCGCGAGCGCTGCGCTCTGCTGAGCGGCTTGCGCCGTTGATCGCAGGTTCCCATGCACGATTCGAGGGTGCCGGTGTCAAATAACGGTCTGGCCGACGAGGTTTGGCGGGCGATTGCCTCTCTGGTTCATGACAACCGCGACGGGTGGAAGCGCGCGGTCGTCGAACAGACAGGGCTGCCGTTCAGCAGGATTCGCATCCTCAAGCGGCTGAGCCGGCAATCAATGACCGTCAAGCAATTGGCGCACGCCGCGACCATCGATGCGCCCGCGGCCACGGTGGCGGTCAACGACCTGGAAGATCGCGGACTCGTGGTGCGCACGATCGATCCGAGCAATCGGCGGTGCAAGGTCGTCTCATTGACCGACGCCGGCCAAGAAATGGTCCACAAGATCGCCGCGGTCGACGATCCGGCGCCCAATGCCCTGGCCGCGCTCGATGATGCCGAGCTCAAAGAGCTGAAGGCGATCATCGGCAAGCTCGTGAAATAGTATTCCCCGTCGCTAATCCGGCGATTTCACAGCCCTGGCTTCCGTGTCGGCGTGAGGATAACGCGGTGGCGGTTTCGTGCCATGCGTGCGGCGCCGAGTTGCGGGACGGCGCCCGATTCTGTGACGCCTGCGGTTCGCCCGTCGCCATAACGGGCAGGCACGCCGAGTACAAGCAAGTGACCGTGCTATTCGCAGACGTCGTCCACTCGATGGACATCGCGGCGGCAGTCGGGGCTGAGCGACTCCGGGAGCTCATGACCGACTTGTTCAACCGGTCTTCGAAGGTCGTCCAGCGATATGGCGGCACGGTCGATAAGTTCACCGGTGACGGGATCATGGCGGTCTTCGGCGCTCCGATCGCGCTGGAGGATCACGCCGTTCGCGCGTGCCGAGCGGCATTGGACATCCACAAGGACCTCAAGCACCTGGCGACCCGTCTCGAGACTCGTGACGGAATCAAGCTGGAGCTGCGCATCGGTCTGAACTCAGGTGGGGTGATCGCAGGCGAGATCGGCCCGGGCCCTTTGGGTTACACCGCCATTGGCGAACAGGTCGGCATGGCGCAGCGCATGGAATCGGTGGCGCCACCCGGCGGGGTGATGGTCAGTGAGTCGACTGCACGCCTGGTCGAGAACGCAGCCATATTGGGTGAGACGGAGTTAGTGCGCATTAAGGGGGCGGATAATCCTGTTCCCGCCCGCCGACTACTGGCGATCTCCAATGGCCGCGGGCCACGCCGAGTGGAGACAAGTTTCGTCTGCCGTGAGTGGGAGATGGCGGCGCTCAACGGCATCCTGGGCAGGGCTATCAACGGCAACGGCAGCGTGGTCGGTTTAGTCGGACCGCCTGGGATCGGCAAGAGCCGTATTGTCCGCGAATTGAGTTCGATTGCCGACCGCTCTGGCGTCGAGGCGTTCGTGACCTACTGCGAATCACATACGACCGACGTTCCATTCCACGCCGCCGCCGGGCTGCTTCGTGC
>JBKOYU010000067.1:0-2745 GCA_046725575.1 Actinomycetota bacterium
GTGTTGAGCGCGACTCTTCCGAACCCTGCCTCGGTGAACAGCCGTACGTAGTTGTCGAGACGGTGCCGTCGTCGTAGAAGGTCAAGCCCAGCAGGCCGCCGCTGTCATCAACCTTTGGGTAGGCGGGAGCAGCGCTGATGAACACGCCCGCCAGATACTCGCCAGAAGTGATCTTCTCGAGTTGCGTCCCGGATGAAGATTCGGCCTTGGCCATCGGCAGAACTTTCTGCAGGGTCGACCACGAGTCGGGCCGCCCCTCGGTGAAGGCGTGAGACACGGTGAAACCGAAGGCGCCGTCGACATCGCGCGTCGTGATCTTGCCCTGGTATTTACCGGGATCCTTGGAGATGATGTCTGCCAAGCTCTTCAACCCGGTCGGTTTCTCTGTCATCAGCGACGTGTTGTAGATGATGGACAACGGGTCCAGGGACATCGAGTAGACGTTCGGCATCAGGGTCGCTTGCTTGGGAAGCTTGGCCACCTCAGGCGACTTGTACTCCATCAACGTTCCTGGGCGCCCGGCGAAGTCGGCCCACGCCTGCGCGGCGTTGGAGACCACGATGTCGGCCGGCGACCCACCGGTGGCCTGCTCGCCCGCTGGAACACCTCATCGCTGTCGAGGTTGTTGGCCGAGATGTTGCCGACCCACGGGTACTTCTTCTTGAAATCCCGGAAGATCGGCGCCCAGTTCTCCTGGTCGGTGTTCGAGTAGATCGTCAGGGTCCCGCCTTCGTTCTTCGACGCGGCGATGACGTCCTTGTACTCGGCCGGGTAATAGTCGGGCGCCTCACCGGTCTTGACGGTGTTGTTGGCCCCGGGCTCTGAGTTGCCGCCGGACCCACATGCGGTGACCGCCAGCGATATAGCGACGCCGAAAGCGGCTGCGAGGCGGATCAGGCGCCACCCATCCGCATGGTTGCCCCGCGGGACTGACTTCATGCTCTTCCTCCTTGAAGCTGAGGCGTTGGCCTCACTGTGTGCCCGCTCACCGTAGGAGGTTATAACCTATGACGTCAACCCGGCATCTTCCCATTTCGACCGAAACAGCCAGTTTATCTGGGAATACAGTCTGCTACGCGGTTAGAGGCCCGTCCAAAGATAGGGCGGCACACTGGCGGAACGCCCGACTCCTCCTGTACGTTATAACCGCATGGATGAGAGGGTGAGGGATGTCGCAGCCTGCGGAGCTGTTCGAAACCAAGAGCGACTACGCCTACCGCCAGGTGCGCGATCGGATTCTGTCCGGTGAACTGCAACCCGGTGCCGTCATCCAGCAGCGGGATCTGGCCAGCCAGATCGGCATAAGCACCACGCCTTTGCGGGAGGCGCTGCGTCGGCTCAAGAGCGAGGGTCTCGTCGAGCTCGACGCCCACCGCGACGCCCGCATCTCACCGCTACGCGCGGAGGAGGCCAGAGACCTGCTGGAACTGCGCAAGTCCCTCGACCCGCTGGCAGCAAGCCTCGCCGCGCAGCGCCGCACCAACTCCGATATGCAGGCCATCCGCGCCGCGCACGCTGGTCTCGAACCCCTTCCGACCCAACCAGCGATCGGACAACTGGTGGCGCACCGCAACTTCCACGCCGCGATTTACCGGGCCAGTCACAACGACCTGCTCATCGAAGCCCTAGAAGGGTTGTGGGACAAGGCCGACCGATACCGGCGGCTGGCGCTGCAGACCGATCGTGGGCAGGCCGCCCGCGATCAGAAGGCCGGTGAGCACCAGATGCTGGTCGACTTCATCGCGGCAGGCGACAGCGACGCAGCGGCCAACGTGATGCGTGCCCATATCGACACCAGCCTTGGCGCCACCGCGCTCTGGCGGCTGGGCCATGACGCCGCCGGAGAGTAGCTACGTACCTTGATTGACCGTCCTCTGATTGCGGCCGTGCACGCCACGCCAGCGTCTATCCCACCCCTGCGCGCGGCCTTGGCCGATGAGTTGCCCACAGCGCAGCTGTGGAACCTCATCGACGACCGACTCGGCCCTGACGCCGACGCACTCGGCAGCGAGCTGAGCCCCCAGCTACGAGACCGGATGCTCACTCTGGTCCGCCACGGGATCACGGGCGGCGCCGATGCGGTGGTGATCGCCTGCTCGATGTACGGCGGCGTCCGAGAGCTTGCCGAAAAGTTGTTCACCACACCGGTATTCGCATCGGACGCGGACATGATGGCCGACGTCGTCCGCACCGCACCTAAACGCGTCGCGGTGTTGGCGTCGCTTCAGGGCGCGGCGGCTGACACTTGCGCGCGGCTCGCCGACGCGCTGCGAGCCGCGGAGGTGGTGCCCGTGTTTTGCGCGGGGGCCGCGGAAGCCGCCGCCCGCGGCGACATCCCGGCGCTCGTCGAGATCCTTGCCGCCGGTCTGGACGGCACCACCGGACCGATCGACATGGTGTGCATTGGCCAGTACTCGCTGAGTCCCGCCGCCGACGAACTGTCAGCGAAAACCGGTCTGCCGGTGACGAGCCCGACGCGGTCGGCTGCACGTGCGATCGCACGCCGCCTCGGCGCGCCATGAGCGGACCCACGATCGGGTGCATCGCCGCCGACATCGTCGAGCTGGGTGCCTCGTTCTTCCGCCGCGGGCTGACATTCGGACGCACCGGAAACCTCAGCGCCATCGACACCGACGGCACGATCGTCATGACGCCCACCGGCGTCGGTCTGGAGCGGCTCGACGCTCGATCGCTGTCCGGCGTCGCCGCCGACGGAAAACACATCGGCGGACCACCCCCGACGAA
>JBKOYU010000676.1:0-8054 GCA_046725575.1 Actinomycetota bacterium
AGCCAGGGGCGGGGGGTGGAGGGGCGGGCGGGGGTTCAGCAAACGCTAGCGCGGCGCCGCCAAACAGCATCGCACCGGCCATCGCCCCACTACCGATCAATCCGGCCACCGTACGGCGCGTGATAGCACCCGACAGCAACATGCGTTAGCTCCTCTTAATCTGGTCTTGGGCCGTAACCGGGACGGTTATCAACACCAAAAGCTAAGCACAACCGAAGAAACCCGACCGCGAAACAATCAATTCGGGGGTGTCGGACTTCGCCCCGACGGCGAGCAAGCCAAGTATTCCGACCTTGGACGTCGCGGCACACAAGAGCCCAACTGTCGGCGTTGGTTGATGCGCTGGCGAGATGCGCTGGCGAAATGGGCGCAACGCCCATTCGCCGCGCACTCCCCTTGGCATAGACAGTTTCTCAGCACTTCTAACGTATGTGCCGCGCCCTATAGTCGAAGTTGGCCGAGATCAGTTGTGCCGATCAACCTTTCAGCACGATTCATCCAATCGCCCACAGGGCAACGAGCATTGGGTCGAACCGATCCTCGTCGGCCGCACAGCTAGGGCGCCAGGCCTTCTCCGGGGTTTCTGACCTGTTGCGGGACGTCGCTCAACCTGGATGATCGGGCTGGTTGTTCGGCGTTTCTCCGGGGGTGTGGTGCTCGTGGCTGGTAGTCATTTGTGGCTGTCGACCAGATACCTCGGCCGCCAGCCAGGCAATGTGCGCACGCGTCTGCCACCAATGGATGAGATTCCGAATCGTCAGCAGACCGAACGGCGACGCGGTCACCCAGTACGCCGAGCGAGTGATCAGGCGGACCACCATCGGCTGCCGGAACCAGGTTTCCATCGGCGTGCCCTGCTGCTATTGAAACAGCGTTTGGAGTAGGAACTCGTGTGTCACCGCGGTTTCGAAGGCCAGTTGGGCGTTGTTCGCGGCCCCGGAGTGGCCGCCTTCGGTGTTCTCGTAGTACAGGACGTCATGGCCTGCGGCTTCCAGCGCTGCAGCCATCTTGCGCGCATGGCCGGGATGCACCCGGCCGTCTCTGGTGGACGTCGTGATCAGCACCGGCGGATAGTGCCGTTCGGCGGAGATGTTGTTGTTCTCGCGGAGCACCTGCTCGTGCCACGCTGGCCCGAACTCCCCGCCGCCCCGGATGTTCGCCAGCGCGTAGGTGCCGCCGCGGGCCAGCCACAGTCGGCCAAACACATCCAGATAGCCCGGTAGCAGCGCCGCACGAAAGGCGCCGTAGCCCTCCAGCAGGGTGGGGCCGGGACCGGTCGAATCCCGATGTGCGACCAGGAAATACGGCACCCGGGTGCCGTCGGCCGATGCGGTGAAGCGCTGGGTGACGACGAGGTCGTCGGCGTCGAATAATACCGGGGAGGACTTGATCTCGCTCACGGGTCCCGCCGACGGTCCGTGCAGCAGCCGCGGCGGCTTGTCGAAGCCGGTGCTGTGAAGGAAGATTTCGTCGCCTAATGGATCGACACCGGCGACGACGGTGGTGGTGTTGTCCGGCACACCCGGCAGCGGCTCGAACTCCCAAATGCCCGGTGTGACGACCTCCACGACCGTCGCCACGTCGCGCAGCTTGATGCTCAGGAACCGGCCTCCGGTAAACACTCCTGCGGCGAAGAAGTCCGCACCGCCGGGCTCGAACACCACGCGCAGTTCGGCTGTCCCGGAGATAATGTGCTCGTAATCGGTCAGGAGCACGGAACCGGCCTTGTACGTGGTGTCGCCCCTGGCCCAATCCGACAGCAGGGCGATCATCGCCCACTCGCGGTGTACCGCCATGCTGCAGTCGGTCGGGATGTCGAGGCGGATCAGTTCGCCGTCACGCAGCTCAAAGGTCTCCTTGTTGTGGAAGTCGACCATGCGATAAATGAAAGTGCGCTCGAATCCGGGATCGCTGGTGCAACTCATGCTCACCGCGACGTCGCTCGCGGAACCTGAGAAGACCGTTTCGGCGTCCTCGAGCGCCGTCGCGCGCCGCCACCGCTTGATCAGCCGTGGATACCCCGAATCGGTCAACGAGCCTTCGCCAAAGTCGGTGCCGACCAGCACGGTGTCGTCGTCTTCGAAATCGATCTCGCTCTTGGCTTCGGGCAGGTTGAACCCGTCGGCAACGAATTGCCGTGTGGTCATGTCGAATTCGCGCACGACACTGGCGTCCCCGCCGCCACGTGAGAGGAACACAAGCGCACGGGTGAACCCGGGTGCGTTGATCCCCGCGCCGCCCCACACCCAGTTCTCGTCAGGCGGTTCCGCGGGCGAGCAGACGCCCGCGCGGCGCTTCGTCGAGGTCGATCTGTTGGCCGCCGAGCCATGTGCTGCGCACCACACCGGCCAGCGCTAACCGGTCGTAGGCGCTGACCGGGTTCTTGTGGTGGAGCTTGGTCTTGTCCACGACGAATGCCTCGTCGGGAGCGAACACCACAACGTCGGCGGCATAGCCCAGGGCGATGTGCCCCTTGGTGGTGAAACCGACTTGGCGGGCGGGGTTTTCGGCCATCCACCGCACCACGTCAAGCAGGGTGTGACCACGACGGCGGGCCTCGGTCCAGACGGCGGGCAGGCCCAGTTGCAGCGACGCGATACCGCCCCAGGCGACACCGAAGTCTCCGATGTCGAACCGCTTCAATTCGGCGGTGCACGGCGAGTGGTCGGAGACGATGCAGTCGATGGTGCCGTCGGCGAGCCCGCGCCACAGCAACTCTCGGTTGCCGGCTTCCCTGATCGGCGGGCAGCACTTGAATTGCGTTGCCCCGGCGGGAATTTCCTCGGCCATGAACGAGAGGTAATGCGGACAGGTCTCGACCGTCAAGCGCACGCCGTCACGGCGAGCGGAGGCGATCATCGGCAGCGCGTCCGAACTGGACAGGTGCAGGATGTGCACTCGGCACCCCGTCCATCGCGCGAGTTCGATCACCTCGGCGATGGCGAGGTTCTCCGCGCCGCGGGGCCGCGAAGCCAGGAAATCCGCGTACCGCTCGCCATTGGGTGAGGGCGCATGGTCGATGCTGTGGGCGTCCTCGGCGTGCACGATCATCAACGCGCCGAACGAGGCGATCTCGCGCAGTGCCAGCTCGAGTTCGTCGGGATCCAGCGGCGGGAATTCGTCGACCCCCGAATGCAGCAGGAAGCATTTGAACCCGAACACGCCGGCGTCGTGCAGCGCGCGCAGTTGTGGCACGTTGCCGGGAACCGCGCCACCCCAGAACCCGACATCGACGAAGGCCTGCTCGGCCGCGGTCTTGCGTTTGATTTCGAGAGCGTCGGTGTCGACGGTGGGCGGGATGCTGTTGAGCGGCATGTCGACGATCGTGGTAACCCCTCCGGCGGCGGCGGCCCTGGTCGCGCTGGCGAACCCTTCCCACTCGGTGCGGCCGGGTTCGTTGACGTGGACGTGGGTGTCGACGAGCCCGGGGATCAGCACCTCGTCGGAGCCAAGCTTCACGACTCGCTCGGCTTCGAGCGCGGAGTCCAGCGGTTCGATGGCGACGATGCGACCGTCGCGTACGCCGATCGTGCGCGCGACTTCGCCGGCCGCTGTGATCACGCGGGGCGCGCGGAAGATCAGGTCGAGGGGCTCATCCATGGCTTGTCCGTTCTCGGTTCGGTCAGCGGGGTGCGTGGCGGGGGATGAGGGATCGATGGCTGGCGGGCAGTGCATCCCACCAACGCTGATGGGTGTCAGCGGCAGCGGCCGCGTCAAGCTCGCCGAACAGCCGCAGCCGCGACAGCCCACCGTCCGGATACACGTCGAGGCGCAGGTGCGTGGCCGCCGGGGCGCCGTCGAGCAGCAGGCGGTGCCGGGTGTCGGGCTGAACCGCGGTGCGGGGCAGGATTTCTTGCCACGCGGCGAGGTCGTCGAGATCGGACTTGCGGGCGTCGATCGTGCGTAAGCTGACCCATCCGGGCGCGTTGCCGACGTAATAACTGGTGTCGATTTCGATGTGTCGGGGACAACCGGCGGCGGCCAAGGCGAATACCGCGTAGTCGTTGCCGTCACCGCGGCGTCGTGCGTTCTCCCAGCCTTCGCCCATGTTGCGGGCGCGGCCGGGCAGGATGATGTTCGCCGGTGACGCATAGAACGCATCCGAGCAGTCGATCAGCCGGCCACCGTTCTCCGCAGCAAGCAAATCGATTGTGCCACCGAGAAATCGGGGATCGGGGACGACTTCGCCGTGTACCCGCAGCCGGGCCACGCCGCCATCGGGGTAGATGGACAGCCGGATGTGGGTCCAGCGCCTGCGGTCCTCGACGGGGTAGGTGTTGGCGGTGTCGCCGGCCGCAGGGGATTTCTCGACAATGGTGTGCCATTCGGCGTTCATCACGTCCTCGATCGGGGGATAACCCTCGATCGAGGTGGCCTCGACCGAAACGAACGGCGGGTAGTTGCCCTTGAAATAGGCGGTGTCGACAACGACACCGTGCACCACCCCGGCGGCGCCGAGCCGCACGATGGCGTAGTCATTTCCGGCGTCGCGCCGTCGCCGGGTCTCCCACCCGTCGTAAACCTTGCCCTTGTGGCCGAATTCGTGCGGGTCGAAAAACGGTTCCTCTTGCTTGATGAGGTTCTCACGCTGGGCGAAGAACTCGTCGTTGGCGCTGCACACGCTGCCGCCAAGCGCCCGCGAGGCGAGATCGGGAAACTGGGTGAACTGGTCGCTCATTGGGGAACTCCTTGTCGGACGTCGGTGCGGCGGAGGGCGTCAAGGTCGCCGGCGATGCGTCGACCCAGCTGGCTCAGCAGGGCCGCGGCGTTGGTCATGCATACCGCCGGGTCCGGCTCGATATCGGTCAGTGCATACGCGGCCTGTATGCCGGATGCGCGTAAAATGTTGGTGTTCAATAAATTCCGTCCTGCCACGGCTGCCACGGCGATGCCGTTCCGGCGTGCCGCCGAAGCGACACCAACCGGCGCCTTGCCGTGCAGGGACTGCTCGTCGAGGCAACCCTCGCCCGTGATCACCAGCTCGACGCCGCGCAGATGCGACTCGAAGTCGACGATTTCGAGGACGAGGTCGATGCCCGCCCGCGGCTGCGCACCGAGCACGCTCATCAGGCCGAAGGCGGTCCCGCCGGCAGCGCCCGCGCCGGAGGTGTCGGCGTAGTCGTGGCCGGTGGCCGCCGCCACCACGGCAGCCCATCGTTGCATTGCCGCTTCGAGGACAACCAGATCCGCACTGCGAGCGCCCTTTTGGGGCGCATACACCGCGGTGGCACCTTTGGTCCCGAGCAATGAGTTGTCTACATCGCAGGCCACGAGGAACTGCGCCCGCTGCGCCGCGGGGTGCAGACCGGACAGATCCAGTCGGGCCGCGTCGACGAGCGCCGCGCCACCGGCGGGCAGCGGGTTGCCGGCCGCATCGAGGATTTCGACGCCGAGTGCCTGCAGCAATCCCGCTCCGCCATCGGTGGAGGCGCTGCCGCCGAGTCCGATGACGACGTCACGGGCGCCGCGGTCCAGCGCCGACCGGATCATGGTGCCAAGCCCGAACGTGGTTGCGCCGAGGGGGTCGAAGGCCCGATCGGGCAGCTGGTCGAGTCCAACTGCGGAGGCCAGTTCGACGACGGCGGTCGTTCCCCGCGTTGCGTAGGCGGCGCGGATAGGTTGCCCAGTCGGTCCCGTGGTAGCGACGGTGATCTCCGACCATCCGGCGGCGATCGCGGCGGCGACGGTACCGTCGCCGCCGTCGGCGACCGGGAGCTCGGTGATCGCCCAGTCCGGGCGCTCGACGCGGATACCCTCGGCCACCGCGGCGGCGACCTGGGCGGCGGTCAGCGATCCCTTGAATTTGTCAGGCGCAACCAACACGCGTGTGGTCATTGCTAATCCAGCATCATCAGGGCGGTCGGGGCGTGCTCTGGCAGTTCTGCGAGTTCTTCGAACTCCATGACGTTGTCCAATTCGGTGCCCATCGCGATGTCGGTGACCCGTTCCAGGATCACTTCCAAGATCACCGGCACCCGATGCTCGGTTGCGACCGCGCGGGCGCGACGGAGCGCGTCGGCGATCTCGTTCGGATCGTCGACGCGGATTGCCTTGCAGCCCAAGCCCTCGGCAACGCGAACGTGGTCGACGCCGTATCCCTTGCCCTGACCCATCGAATCACCGGCGTTGATGTTGTCGAAGCCAAGCTGCACGCAGTAGTCCATGTCGAACGCACGTTGCGCCTGGCGGATCAACCCGAGATAGGAGTTGTTCACCACGACGTGCACGTACGGGAGGTTGAACTGGGCACCCACGGCGAGTTCCTCGATCATGAACTGGAAGTCATAATCACCGGATAGCGCAACAACATTCGCGTCGGGATCGGCGGTTACCACGCCGAGCGTGGCCGGCACGGTCCAACCTAGGGGCCCCGCTTGACCGCAGTTGATCCAATTGCGCGCCTTGTAGACATGCAGGAACTGTCCACCGGCGATCTGGGACAACCCGATGGTGCTCACGTAACGGGTGTCGCGGCCGAAGACCCGGTTCATTTCCTCGTACACCCGTTGCGGTTTGACCGGAACGTCGTCGAAGTGGGTCTTGCGCAGCATGGTGCGTTTTCGGGCGGCGCACTCCTCGACCCAGCCCGAGTAGTCCGGCAGGCTGCCGGCGGCCTTGCGTTCGGTTGCGACTTCGATGAGCTTCTCCAAAGCGGCCTTGGCGTCGGACACGATGCCGTAGTCGGGCGCGAAGACGCGACCGATCTGGGTGGGTTCGATGTCGATGTGGACGAACTTGCGGCCTCGGCAGTAGGTGTCCAGCCCGCCGGTGTGCCGGTTGGCCCACCGATTGCCAATGCCCAACACGAAGTCCGAGGCCAGCATGGTGGCGTTGCCGTACCGGGTCGCGGTTTGCAGTCCCACCAGTCCGGCGGCCAGCCGGTGATCGTCGGGCACGATGCCCCACCCCATCAGCGTCGGCACCACCGGAATGTTGAGGATTTCGGCCAGCTCGACCATCAGGTCCTCCGCACCGGCGTTGATGATGCCGCCGCCGGCAACGATCAGTGGTCGCTGCGCCGCGGTCAGCATGTCCAGGGCCTTGGCCGCCTGGGCGCGCGTGGCGGCCGGCTTGTACGCCGGCAGCGGTGCGTAGGTGTCGGGGTCGAAGTCGATTTCGGCCAGCTGCACATCGATCGGCAGGTCGAGCAGCACCGGGCCCGGCCGGCCCGAGCGCATGACGTGAAACGCCTGCTGGAAGGCGCCGGGCACCTGTGCCGGCTCCAGCACCGTCATCGCCATCTTGGTCACAGGGGCGGCGATCGCGGCGATGTCGACGGCCTGGAAGTCCTCCTTGTGCAGTCGGGCGACCGGCGCCTGCCCGGTGATGGCCAGGATCGGGATCGAGTCCGCCATGGCCGAATACAGCCCGGTGATCATGTCGGTGCCTGCCGGCCCCGACGTTCCGATGCACACGCCGATGTTGCCGGCCTTGGCGCGGGTGTACCCCTCCGCCATGTGCGAGGCGCCCTCGACGTGGCGGGCGAGCACGTGCTTGATGCCGCCGTGTGCGCGCATCGCCGAATAGAACGGGTTTATTGCGGCGCCCGGTAACCCGAAGGTCTGGGTCGCCCCCTCCAGTTCCAAGATTTTCACGGCCGCGTCGGCGGCTCGCATGCGGGGCATGTGTTTACTCCAATCAGACAGTGCGTGGGAATTTCAGTTCGGCGTCCGGCCGGACAGTCGCTCGACGCCACGAAGCAGGCCGGAATGGTCAAGGCCGCCATCGCCGTTGGCGCGGGCCGACGCCATCAGTTGGGCCACGAGCGCGCCAAGTGGCGTTGCCACGCCCGCTTCACGGGCGGCGGCGGTGACGATGCCGAGGTCCTTGTGGTGCAGGTCGATCCGGAATCCCGGTTCGAAGTCGCGGTCGAGCATCTTCTGTGCCTTCTGGTTCAACACGGCGGAACCGGCCAGCCCGCCGCCGAGCACCTTGACCGCGGCGCCGGTGTCGACACCGTAGGCCTCCAGGAAGACGATGGCCTCGGCCAGCAGCTCGATATTGCCGGCCACAATCAGCTGGTTGGCGGCCTTGACGGTCTGCCCGGAGCCGCT
>JBKOYU010000719.1:0-4040 GCA_046725575.1 Actinomycetota bacterium
GCGTAGTTCCACGGGCCGAGCTCGGCGAGCCACGGAATCGCGTTGGACGCGAGCTGGAACACCAGCAGCCAGACCAAGCCGATCAGCATCAAGCTGCAGAACAAAACCACGAACCAGACGCTCGACGGCCCGGCCTTGACCTTGACCGGCGTCCGGCTCACCGGGGTGATCGTGAAGTCGTTCTTCTTGCGAACTTTGGACTTGGGCATTGGTACCTTCGCGGACAGTCTGCGTCACACGGTGCGACGATGTAACTACGAGCCTAACGTAGGTGCGCGCTAGCCAAGAATTCCTGAAGAGGAGCCGATGGAGAAGCCGCGTCGTTCCGCCTGGCGGTTCGGTGTGCCGGCGGTCTGCCTGCTGGCCGGGCTGCTGCTGGCAGCTACTCACGGTGTTTCGGGCGGCAGCGAGATCCGGCGTAGCGATGCTCCGCGGCTGGTCGACCTGGTGCGGGAGGCGCAGCAGTCGGTGGACCGGCTGACAGCTCAGCGGGACGCCTTGGTGTCGAGGATCGACAACCACCACGGCGGATCGCCCGGTGCCGACGCGGCGCTGGCGGCGATCACCAACCGCTCGGAGAAGCTGGCCGTCGACGCGGGACTGGACCCGATGCGGGGGCCGGGGCTCGTCGTCACGCTCAACGACGCGCAGCGCGACGCGGAGGGTCGCTTCCCACGCGACGCCTCCCCCGACGATCTGGTGGTGCACCAGCAGGACATCCAGGCCGTGCTCAACGCGCTGTGGAGTGCCGGCGCCGAAGGCATCCAGATGCAGGATCAGCGGATCATCGGCACGTCGGCGCCGCGATGTGTCGGCAACACGCTGCTGCTGAACGGTCGCACGTACAGCCCGCCCTACGTCATCACCGCGATCGGCGACGCGGCAGCCATGCAGGCGGCGCTGGCGGCGGCACCGTTGGTGACGCTGTACAAGCAGTACGTCGTGCGGTTCGGGCTGGGATACACCGAGGAACCTCGCGCCGAGGTGCGGCTTGTCGGTCACACCGAGCCGGTGCGGATGAAGTTCGCCAAGCCGGCCGGCCCCGTCGGCTACTGAGCGATTTCGGCGTACCTAGTCTCGCCACACGCCTAGTCTCGCCACACGCGTGACCAATCACGCCGAAATCGCGCCAAGTAGCCTGGGCTGATGCAGGTCTTGGTCGTCGACAACTACGACAGCTTCGTGTTCAACCTGGTCCAGTACCTGGGCCAGCTCGGTGTGCACGCGCACGTCTGGCGTAACGACGACGACCGTCTGGCCACCGACGCCGACATCGCGAAGGCCGCCGAGCAGTTCGACGGCGTCCTCCTCTCCCCCGGCCCCGGCACCCCGGAGCGCGCCGGCGCGTCCATCCCGCTCGTCAAGGCGTGCGCAGCGGCGAAGACCCCGCTGCTCGGTGTCTGCCTCGGGCACCAGGCCATCGGCGTGGCGTTCGGCGGCACCGTCGATCGCGCACCCGAGTTGCTCCACGGGAAGACCAGCACCGTCTTCCACTCGAATGCCGGTGTGCTGCAAGGTCTTCCGGATCCATTCACCGCAACCCGCTACCACTCGCTGACGATCCTGCCCGACACCGTGCCCGCCGAACTCGAGGTGATCGCGCGCACCGAGGGCGGCGTGATCATGGGCGTGCGACACATCGAGCTACCGATCCACGGCGTGCAGTTCCACCCCGAGTCGATCCTCACCGAAGGCGGCCACCGCATGCTCGCCAACTGGCTCGGCTACTGCGGCGCGGCCCCAGCGGAGTCGTTGGTGCGTCAGCTCGAGGACGAAGTGGCCAATGCCGTGCAGGCCGCTACGACGCGAACGCCAGCGTGATCGGATCCTCGAACTTGACTGGCGTGCCCGCCGCCGGGCTCTGAGTCACCACCGCGTTGGTCCGCTGACCGCTGTTCTGCACGTCGGGGGCCCTGATAAGCGGTCCCGTCCAGCCATAAGCATTGCGGAGATTCGGCTCTACGTCGGTCCAGAACCCTCCACGTACGTCGGGCATGATGAACTGGTTGCCCTTCGAGACCTGGATCTGGATCAGGGTGTCCAGCGCGACACTCCCGCCCGCAGCCGGAACGGTGCCCACGACCTGACCCTTGGGCGTCGGACTGTCGATCTCGACCACCAGGGTCTTCGTGAAGCCGGACGCGGTGAGCACCTGCTGAGCCGATTCGACCGTCTGGTTCCGCACGTCGGGGACGGGCTTGCTCTCGGGTCCCGACCCGGTGACGATCGTGATCTCGTTGGTGATCGCCGAGGTCTGGTTGGCCGGCGGGATGGTGGCGAGCACCTTGTCCTTCATCTCCGGCGTCGAGGGAGACTTCGACTCCCTGAACTTGCCGAACCCGGCCTTGTTGAGCTTCTCGACGGCTTGGGCGTAGGTCAGCCCCTTGCTGTCCGGGACCTCCCGCTGCTCCGGGCCTGTCGACACATTGATCGTGATCTGGTCGCCGGCATCGACGGAGGTGCCGGCCCCGGGGTCGGTACCGATGACGTGGTCGGGCGGGATGGTGGAGTCCGGCTTCTGCAGCGTGCTGGTTTTGAAGCCCGCATTCTGCAGCACGACGACCGCGTCCGCACTCGCCTTGCCACGCACGTCGGGCACCTGCACTTGCCGCGTATTGCCGCCGAACATGTTGATCGCGACCGTGACCACCACGGTCAGCACCGCGAGCACCGCCACCGCCATGAGCCAGCGGCCCACCGACCCACCGCGATCCCGCTCGCTATCCGGCGGCAGTGGGCGCGCCACGTCATCAATCGGCTCGGTCCGCTCGCCGCGCGACGGTGGCGACGACATCAGCGAGGTGCGTTCGGCGTCGGTGAACACCTTCGGCGCCTCCGGCGCCTCGCCGCTATGCACCCGCACCAGGTCGGCACGCATCTCCGCGGCGGTCTGGTAGCGATTGTCGGGATTCTTGGCCAGTGCCTTGAGCACCACAGCGTCAAGCTCCGGCGAGATGTCGTTGTGTCGTTGCGACGGCGGTACCGGATCCTCGCGCACATGCTGGTAGGCCACCGCGACGGGCGAGTCACCGACGAAAGGTGGCTCGCCAGTGAGGATTTCGTACAGCACGCAGCCCAGCGAGTAGACATCGGAACGGGCGTCGACCTTCTCGCCGCGGGCTTGCTCGGGCGACAGGTACTGCGCCGTGCCGATCACCGCAGCGGTCTGGGTGACGCTGTTGGCATCGGCCAGGGCACGGGCGATGCCAAAGTCCATCACCTTCACCGCGCCGCTCTTGCTGATCATGATGTTCGCGGGCTTGACGTCGCGGTGGATGATGCCGTGCTGGTGACTGAAGTTCAGCGCCTGGCAGGCGTCGGCGATCACCTCGATCGCCCGCTTGGATGGCATCGGGCCCTCGGTGTGCACGATGTCGCGCAGCGTGACCCCGTCGACGTACTCCATCACGATGTACGGCAGCGGGCCGGTCGCTGTCTCCGCCTCGCCGGTGTCGTACACCGCGACGATGGCTGGATGGTTCAGCGCGGCGGCGTTCTGCGCCTCACGGCGGAACCGTAGATAGAAGCTGGGATCGCGGGCCAGGTCGGCGCGCAGCACCTTGACGGCCACGTCGCGGTGCAGCCGCAGGTCGCGCGCCAAATGCACCTCGGACATGCCGCCGAAGCCGAGAATCTCGCCGAGTTCATATCGGTCGGACAGGTGCTGCGGCGTTGTCATTTCCATGTCTGTTCTGGCGCCCAGGGGGTCACCTGCACCTTTGCGGGTGACGCGATCGTGTCGATTTCTAGTCCACCATGACGGAAGGTGCCCTCATCGGTCCAACCGGGCATCGCCGTCGGCGACTGGAACGGGGTTGTCTCGGTGATCGTATTCGTCACCGTCGGCGGCGGCGGTTCCCGGTCCTTCTTGTCCTGCGCATTCAGCACGATCAAGATCGCAATGACGATCGCCAGCGCGCCGAGCACGCCGGCCGCCCACAGCAGCGCGCGCTGGCCGGACGAGAACGTGCGCCGTGGCCCGGGAGTGCGGTGGCTGCCGGTTGCAGGCCGTGCCCGGGCGGCGGTTGCAGGTGCCCGCC
>JBKOYU010000328.1:0-1905 GCA_046725575.1 Actinomycetota bacterium
GTCCTCAGCCAGGCACCGGGCGGTTGCGAATCCCATACCTCGACCGCCGCCGACGACGACAGCGGTAGCGTCCTTCCCTTCTGCATGGGTAATCCTCCGTAGCATCCTGCCGGAAGCATATAGCAACGGTAAAGGTTACAGTATCCCCGCTCGGTCCACGGTCGGTGCTCAGCGCGGATCGATCAGGTTGCGCAGGCGCTCCGCCGGGTATACGGACGCGCCGGCTGCCCGGACTCGTTCGGAGAGGGCGCGATCCGAGGTCGCTACGCGGATCTCCGAGGGATGGGCGTCGGCCTGCACCAGCCGGACGATTTCATCGTCGGCCGAGTTAGCGGCGACCTCGGGCGCATGCGCGACGGTGATCACCGACGATTCGATCGGGGGAGACGGCGGCCGCTCGAAAACGACCGTGACGTCAGCATCTTCGGCGGCCGCCCACTGCTCGAGTCGTTCAACCAACGCGGTCATCGCACGGCTACGGTTGCGCCACCACCCGTCGGGGCGGGAGCCGATGACGTTCATGCCGTCGACGATCCACCGCACCAGCCCAGCGTATGCGGACCACTGCAGCTCGTACGTGCTCGACGCCGAGCGCACGCTTGTTGCACGCAAAGCGCGAAGTAACGGCCTCAACAACAGTGCACTCGGCGGATCGGCGACGCATGATGATCCGGATGTCCGAGGGAGGAAACCGGTTCGGTTTGCGCCGCGGTGGCCTGACCTTTCGCCGACTGACCTAGCGGAAGCCCCACGGCGTCGTCGTCGCACCGCACGTCCGCACGGGCGTGCTGGACGAGAGTGTGGCCTACCGCCGTGGCCGGGTACGGCTGGAACACGAGGATATAGCCGCCGAGATCATCGACTTGTCGCGGCGCAACAGCCCCCAGCATTACCCGATGCGTGTGATCGGGAGGCGTGAACCGCGCTCGGAGAACTCATGGATGCACAACGCCACTGCTGATGCGCGGCAACCGGATTCACCGTGCGCTCATGCACCTCGACGACGCAGCTGCGCGTCGGATCGGCGAGGGCGACACGATAGCGGTGCGATCACCGTACGGGCAGATTGCGCTGCCCGTGTCGCTGACCGCCGACATCGTCCCCGGCACCATCGCCGTTCCGCACGGCTGGGGGCATAAGGGCACCGGCGGCTGGAAGTTGGCGAACCGGGCCGGCGGCGCGAACGTCAACCAGCTGATGTCAAGCGATCCCGCAGATGTGGAGGCGCTCGCCGGAATGTCGTGGCTGACGGGTGCACCCGTCGAAGTCGAACGCGCCTGACACTCCTTACAACCGCGAGCGTGCGTGTCTGCGGCCGAGATGCCTGTGAAATTCCGAAGTTTGCGCACGCTCGCGCAGACGTTGGGAGCCAGTGCTCAGAACCGCCTCGGCGATCGTCATGGTGCGAGCGTGCGCGAAGTCGTGCCAAATGTCGGCGTGTTGCCCGCAGACACGCACGCTCGCGGCAAATGGGCTAGGCGATGGCGCCGGAGTCCTTGAGTTCCTCGATCCGGTCCCAATCCATGCCGAGTTCCATCAGCACGATCTCGGTGTGCTCGGACGCCTGCGGGGCGCGCGTGGTGACGAGTGGCTCGTGGTTGAACTGGACCGGCCCGCGAACGACTTTGAATGGCTTTCCGCCGTCGCCCGCCTCGACTTCGACGATCATGTCGTTGGCGATCGCCTGTTCGTCGGTGGCGAGGTCAATGAAGCTCTGGAACGGCGCCCACTGGCCCTTCATCGTCTTGAGGTGTTCCCGCCAGTATTCGAAGGGCTTGCTGCGGATCGCCTTTCTGATGAGTTCGACTGCCGCCTCGGCATTCTCGATGAGCCGGAGCACATCGCAGAAGCGCGGGTCGGCAGCCAACTCCGGCAGCCCGAGATGCTCAAACGCGTCACGGATAT
>JBKOYU010000507.1:0-10728 GCA_046725575.1 Actinomycetota bacterium
ATCCCCAGCGCGACGAGCATGGTGGGAGCGCCGTTGCGCAGGATATCGATGAGGCTGCCGTAAAGGTGGCCGTCCTCCACCCGGATCGTCAAGAACGCAGGGGTGAGAACGACATTGACGGCCAACAGTCCGATCAGTGCCAGCACCGGCCACAGTAGGGGCGAGGAGGTCAGGCGATGCATCACTGTTTGCTCCCGCTGGCGATGAGGCGGGTGAGTTCCGAAACCGCGCAGCCGCCGTCGATGTGAGCGATCTTGTGGCCGTCGCGCAATACGACGATGCGGTCGCTGATGCGGGCAACCTCATCGAGTTCGGCCGAGATGAACAGCACACCCATGCCGTCTGTGGCCAGATCGGTCACCAGTTTCTGAATTTGCGCCTTGGCGCCGACGTCGATGCCGCGAGTGGGCTCGTCGAGGATGAGCAGCGTCGGCTGAGTGATCAGCCAGCGAGCCAGCAGCACCTTCTGTTGATTGCCCCCGCTGAGGTTTTTGATGAGTACGTCGGGATCGCGGGGCCGGATATCGAGTGCTTCCATATAGCGTTGCACGAGTGCACTTTTGGTTTTTGCGGGCAGTGGCCTGGCGAAGCCGCGCCGAGCCTGCAACGCCAGCACCAGGTTGTCGCGGACACTGAGCTCACCAACGATGCCCTCACCCTTACGGTTCTCCGAGGTGAACGCGAACTTGTGAGCGATCGCGGCGCGCGGTGACCGCAGCCGGGTCGGTTTGCCCTCGACGACGACTTGCCCGCTCGTTGTCCTGTCCGCGCCGAACAGCAGCCGGGCGAATTCCGTTCGGCCCGAACCGAGCAGCCCAGCCAGGCCGACCACTTCGCCCGAGAAGATGTCGAGAGTCAGCGGGTGGATCCGCGGCTTGCGGCCGACATCCACGGCCCGCACGATCGGCGGGGCGGTGTCGTCGCGGTGCGCGCCCGGCTCGGCGTCGGCGATCTCCTCGAGCACATTCAGCTCCCGGCCGAGCATTGCCGCTATCAGCTCGTGGCGATCCAGGTCGGTGGTGAGGTATTCACCGACCCTGCGGCCGTTGCGCAGCACCGTCATTCGGTCCGAGATCTCATACACTTGATCGAGGAAGTGTGAAACGAAGAGCACCGCCGTCCCGCCGTCGCGCAGCTGCCCGATCACCCGGAAGAGTTCAGTGACTTCCCCTGCGTCCAGGCTCGACGTCGGTTCATCGAGGATCAGTACACGCGCCGAAACGGCGGTGGCGCGTGCGATCGCGACGAGTTGCTGAATGGCGATGGGATGGGCACCGAGCGTTGAGCGCGGGTCGATGTCGAGTTCCAGGTGCGATAAGAGATCGCGGGCGCGACGGTTCAGCGCGCGGTAGTCGATGCGCCTGAACTTGCGCGGCTCGCGGCCCAGCAGAATGTTCTCTGCGACGGTGAGATTCGTGCAAAGGTTGACTTCCTGATAGACCGTGCTGATCCCGGCGTCCTGTGCCTGCCGCGGACCGGTGAAACGGCTTGGCACGCCTGCCACCATGATGCTGCCGGCGTCGATGTCATACACGCCGGTGAGCGCTTTGATCAGCGTGGACTTACCGGCCCCGTTCTCGCCCATCAGCGCATGCACCTCGCCGGGCAGCAGCCGGAACGTGACACCGTCCAGCGCCTTGACCCCCGGAAAGCTGATGCTGATGTCACGCATCTCAACCACGGGAGCCGGCGACTCTGTGGTGGATGTCGGTGCCATTTTGATTCGCTTTCCGGTGGTGGAACTTGGCGCCGCCCCGGGTTTTTGGGGGTGGGCCACTCCGGGGCGGCGCCAAGGGTCTGTAGAGGTGGTGTCAGTACTTGCGATCCGGCAGGGCGGCGATGGCTTGCTGCTGGCCGAATGTCTTGTCGGGCACGACGACCCGCGGCGGCACGGATTCGCCGGCCACCACCTTCTTGGCCAGGTCCATCAGTTGGGGGCCCAGCAGGGGATTGCATTCGACGAGGAAGTTGAACTTGCCGTCGGCCAGGGCCTGCATGCCGTCGTGGGTGGCGTCGACGGCGACGATCTTGACGTCTTGTCCCGGTTTGAGCCCGGCCGCCTCGATGGCCTCGATGGCACCTAGGCCCATGTCGTCGTTCTGGGCGAAGACCACGTCGATCTTCGGATTGGCCTTCAGGAAAGCCTCCATCACCTGCTTGCCGCCCGAGCGGGTGAAATCGCCTGTTTGCGAGGCGATCACCTTCAGGTTCGGGTTGGCCGCGATGGCCTCTGCGAATCCCTTGCTGCGGTCGATGGCGGGATCCGCCCCGGTCGTGCCTTCGAGTTCGACGATGTTGACCGGTCCTTGCGCTGTTGCATATTGCTTCACGACCCAGTCTCCGGCGCTGCGGCCTTCCGTGACGAAGTCGGCGCCGACGAAGGTCTTGTAGACGTCGGTCTCCTGGGTGTCGACCGCGCGGTCCGTAAGGATCACCGGGATACCCGCGTTCTTGGCCTCCAGCAGCACGGCGTCCCAGCCTGTGCGCACTACCGGGCTGAACGCGATCACATCGACGTGCTGCTGGATGAACGAGCGGATCGCCGAAATCTGGTTCTCCTGCTTTCCGTTGGCATCGGAGAACTTCAGGTCGATGTTGGCGGCCGCCGCCGACTGTTGGATGTTTTTCGTGTTGGCGGTGCGCCATCCGCTCTCGGCACCGACCTGAGAAAAGCCCATGGTGATCTGGCCGTCCGCGGAACCGCCTCCCGGTGCAGGGCCGCTCCCGCAGCCCACCATCGTTGTTGCGATCAGCGCACCCAGCGCCGCTGCAAGGGTTCTTTTCACCGCGACTCCTCACTTGTCGGTTGTCGAAGTCGGTCGCTGCGGGTGTGACCGGCATTACAGGGTCGGAATGTTAGCGTTAACAATCGAAGGGTGTCAACGCCCGGCATCGACAGCATCCCTATCCGCGACGCCATCGCAGCACGCAGCATTCGTGCGGCAACTTCACAGCTCAACGGGCCGATAGAAACCAGTTGTTGACAACCCAGTGAAGTGGCTCACATACTAACGCCCGAGATGTTAACGCTCACATTCTGGTCTACGCGGGGAACCGCTCGTGCCCGCGTGTTGTGCCCACTCAGGAGGAATTCGTGAGGAAGTTGATCTGGCTCGCCCTACTGGCGCTGCTGACCACGCTGGCTCTGTCGGGCTGCGGCCGGTCCACCGACACCGCCGCTGGCGGAGGCGGCGGCGAAAAGGGCACCGTCGGCATCGCGATGCCGACCAAGTCGTCGGAGCGCTGGGTCGCCGACGGTAAGAACATGGTCGACCAATTCCAGTCGATGGGCTACACGACCGATCTGCAGTACGGCGACGACGTCGTGCAGAACCAGGTGTCGCAGATCGAGAACATGATCACCAAGGGGGTCAAGCTACTCGTCATCGCGCCGATCGACGGCTCGTCGCTGACCACCACGCTGCAGCACGCCGCCGACGCCAAGATCCCGGTGATCAGCTACGACCGGCTGATCAAGGGCACGCCGAACGTCGGCTATTACGCGACGTTCGACAACTTCAAAGTTGGTGTGCTGCAGGGCAGCTACATCGTCGACAAGCTCGGCCTGGCGCAAGGCAAGGGTCCGTTCAACATCGAGCTGTTCGCCGGCTCGCCCGACGACAACAACTCGATCTACTTCTTCGACGGCGCGATGAGCGTGCTCAAGCCCTACATCGACACCGGCAAGCTGGTCGTCAAGAGCGGCCAGACCTCGTTTGACCAGATCGCGACACTGCGCTGGGATGGCGGCTTGGCCCAGTCGCGAATGGACAATCTGCTCAGCCAGGCGTACACGACGGCGCGGGTCGATGCTGTGCTGTCGCCCTACGACGGCATCTCCCGCGGGGTGCTGTCGGCGCTGAAGAGTTCGGGCTACGGGAACGTGGCGAAGC
Source organism: Actinomycetota bacterium (assembly GCA_046725575.1). Taxonomy (GTDB): domain Bacteria; phylum Actinomycetota; class Actinomycetes; order Mycobacteriales; family Mycobacteriaceae; genus Mycobacterium. The sequence goes on from JBKOYU010000507.1 coordinate 3,894, forward strand.
CACTACCTATCGTGACCGGTCAGGACGCCGAGTTGGCGTCGGTGAAATCGATCGTGGCCGGCGAGCAGACCCAGACGGTGTTCAAGGACACCCGTGAGCTGGCGAAAGCCGCGGTGCAGGAAGCCAATGCCGTGCTCACCGGTGGGAAGCCCGAGGTCAACGACACGAAGACGTACGACAACGGCGTCAAGGTCGTGCCGTCGTACCTGCTCCAGCCCGTCAGCGTCGACAAGTCGAATTACAAGGCGGTACTGGTCGATTCCGGCTACTACACCCAAGCCCAGGTTCAGTGACCTCCACGCTGCTGGAGATGCGGGGCATCACCAAGACGTTCCCCGGCGTCACCGCCCTCTCCGACGTGGACCTGACGGTGAAAGCCGGTGCCATCCACGCGATCTGCGGGGAGAACGGCGCAGGTAAGTCGACGTTGATGAAGGTCCTCAGCGGCGTCTACCCGCACGGCGACTACGACGGTGAGATAATCTTCGACGGACAGGTCTGCCAGTTCAAGGACATTCGGTCCAGCGAGCGGGCCGGCATCGCGATCATCCACCAGGAGCTGGCGCTGGTCCCGTATCTGTCGATAGCCGAGAACGTCTTCCTGGGCAACGAACTCAGTCGATACGGTGTAATCGGCTGGGACCAAACGCTCATCGAGGCGCAGGCGTTGCTCGACCGGGTCGGGCTACGGGAGAGTCCACAAACCCGCGTCGCTGACATCGGCGTCGGCAAGCAGCAGCTCGTCGAGATCGCCAAGGCGCTGTCGAAGAAGGTTCGGCTGCTGATTCTGGACGAACCGACTGCGGCACTCAACGATTCGGACAGCCGGCACCTACTCGATCTGATCGTGGATCTGCGCGAGCACGGGATCACCTCGATCATCATCTCGCACAAACTCAACGAGGTGATGCAGGTGGCGGACACCATCACGATCCTGCGGGACGGACACACCATCGAGACGATCGCAGTGGACGAAGATCTCACGGAGGATCGCATCGTCCGCGGAATGGTCGGCCGCGATCTCACCCACCGGTTCCCACCGCGCCCCGAGCGCGACATCGGTGAGATCGCCTTCGCGGTGTCCAACTGGACCGTTCTGCACCCGATCGATCAGCACCGCAAGGTCGTCGACGATGTGTCGCTGAACGTGCGCGCCGGCGAGATCGTAGGTATCGCGGGGCTGATGGGCGCCGGCCGAACCGAACTCGCGATGAGTGTGTTCGGCCGTACGTACGGAAAGTACGTGAGCGGCAAGGTATTCAAGGGTGACCGGGAGATCAGCACCCGGACGGTCTCGGACGCGATCCGCAACGGCATCGCGTACGCCACCGAGGACCGCAAGCAGCTGGGCCTGAACCTGATGGACAGCATTGCGCAAAGCATCACCCTGCCGTCGCTGCGAAAGATCAGCCGGCGAGGAGTGGTCAACCAGCATGAGGAAGCCAATGTCGGTGAACGGTACCGCGCCTCGATGCGGATCAAGGCGTCATCCGTCTCCGCCGTCACGGGCAAGCTTTCCGGCGGCAACCAACAGAAGGTCGTGCTGAGCAAGTGGCTGTTCACCGACCCGGATGTGCTGATCCTCGACGAGCCGACGCGCGGCATCGACGTCGGCGCCAAGTATGAGATCTACACCATCATCAACGAGCTCGCGGCGCGCGGGAAGGCTGTGCTGGTCATCTCATCTGAATTGCCTGAACTGCTTGGTATTTGCGACCGCATCTATGCCCTCAGCCAGGGCCGTCTCACCGGCGAAGTGGCGCAAGCCGACGCGACGCAGGAGACCCTGATGAGGTACATGTTGACGTCCTCCCCTGGATGAAGCCTGGGGATTCCAACCCCACCTACTACCTACGTGGCAGGAGAGCAGAGTTGAGGTTCACGGTTCGCAGACCGGCTAGCGCCGAGGTCTCCCCGTGCTGTCACCGCCCGTCCGGCGGCGATGTTGCGTGCAGCGTTCACGTCGGCGTTGCACGGCCCGGCTGTGCAGGCTTCGCACTCGAACACCGCTTGGCTCTTGCGGTTCTCGAGCGCGACGTGCCCGCACACCGAGCATCGTTGCGACGTGTACGCGGCCGGGATCTGCTCGACCCGACCGCAAGCCTTGTGCTGCAGACGCCAGGCGAGCAGACCCCATCCGCTGCGGCTGATGCCACGGTTCAAACAGCGCTTTTGAGCAACACGCACGCCGGGCTGCTCGACCGTTCCACGCGCACTGCGGGTCATCGCACGTATGTCAAGGGCTTCGATGCGGATCGTGTCGAAGCGCCGCGCGATGTCCGTGGTGGCTTTTTCGACCCAGTCCTTGCGTCGGTCCCTCTCACGCGCTTTGAGCTTCGCGATGGCGAGTTTCGTGCGAGCTCGCCGGTTGGAGCCGCGCTCGGCGCGACAGAACCGCTGTTGCAGCACCTTCAATCGCCTGGCCGCACCGCGGCTCAGGCCAGGGGCGTGCAGCAGTTCTCCAGTCGACAATGCCGCCGACACCGCAACACCACGGTCTATACCCACCACACTCCCGTCACACGGGCCGCTGATCGGATCAGGGATGTGGGCGAACGCAATATGCCAGCGGCCGGCCCGATCACAGGTGACCCGGTAGGACTTCACGCCCGCTGGGACCGGCCGGGTCAGGCGGAAGCGTACCCAGCCGACCTTAGGTACCCACACCCGACCGAACCGGCGGTTCAGCCGCTCAATGTGGCGAGGTTTGACCGCGACCTGTCGGAACCCCTCGTGCACACCGGCTTTGCGCCACGTCGGGCGGCGATGCGTTCCGGCGAAAAAGTTGCGCATTGCCTGGGCGAAGTCACGCAGCGCTTGCTGCTGCACCGTTTGCGAGCCGGCCGCCAGCCAATCATGCTCGGCGCGGGCCGCCGTCAACTGAGCGCACTGCTCGTTGTAACCGGGCGCACGGCGACCGGGCTGCCAATGCTGTTGCTGCTCGACGGCCAGATTCCACACATACCGGGCATGGCGACAATGCTCCGCCAACACCACCGCCTGCTCCGCAGTAGGAAGCAACCGGTATCGCGCCACGCCAGCAACGTAACCGCCACCACCGACAAGTCACCGAAAGGAGAAGCGGCGTTACCTCACCCGGCTGAAGCCAGGGGCTTCCCGCGCCGCAACGACCCGATGAAAGGAACGTGCTAGGTGACCGCCACCGTCGAACAGTCGTCTCAGAAGCCGGAGGCGCAACAAGAATCCCCCGCGCCAACTCCACCTGGTCTGCGGGAGCGCGTGTCGTCGTTCCTCATGTCGCATGTGCGCCAGTCCGGCATGGTGGTGGCGCTTGCCGCCATCGTGCTGCTCTTCCAGGTGTGGACCGGCGGCATCCTGCTCAAGCCGTTGAACGTCACCAACATCATTCAGCAGAACGGCTACATCCTGGTCCTCGCGATCGGCATGGTCATCGTGATCATCTCCGGCCACATCGACCTGTCCGTCGGATCGATCGCCGGATTCATCGGTGCGATGTCCGCAGTTCTGATGGTGCGCAACGACATGCCGTGGCTTGTCGCCGTTGCGGTGTGCGTGGGCATGGGTGCGCTCATCGGAGCCTGGCAGGGATTCTGGATCGCCTACGTCGGGATACCGTCGTTCATCGTCACTCTCGGCGGGATGCTCGTCTTCCGCGGCGCCACGCAGTACCTGCTCGAGGGGCAGTCCATTGCCCCGATGCCGCATGGGCTGGAGCAAGTCAGCAGTGGCTTCCTCCCGGAGATCGGCACCAATGCGGTCTACCACTGGCCCACGGTCATCCTGGGCGCCGTCGTCATGGTGGCCGCGGTGGTGGTGCAGGTCCGTCGCCGGCGTTCCCAGATCCGGTACGGCCAGGAGGTTTCGTCTACCACGCTATTTGTGGCGAAGTGCGTGGCCATCGTCGTAGCCCTTGCGGTCTTCACCCTGCTGTTGGCCAGTTACCGGGGAGTGCCGATTGTGGGCATCATTCTCGTCGTGCTGACCATCGCCTACGCGTTCGTCATGCGCAACACCGTCCTCGGGCGTCAGGTGTACGCCGTCGGCGGAAACTCCGCAGCCGCACGGCTTTCCGGCATCCGCAACCAACGCGTCACGTTGCTGGTCTTCGTCAACATGGGCATCCTCGCCGCGGTTGCCGGTCTGCTGTTCGCGGCGCGGTTGAATTCCGCAACGCCGCAGGCGGGCATCAACTTCGAACTCGAGGCCATCGCCGCAGCGTTCATCGGCGGCGCGTCGGCCAGTGGCGGTGTCGGCACCGTATTCGGCGCGATCGTCGGCGGTCTGGTGCTCGGCGTGCTGAACAACGGCATGTCGATCCTCGGCATCGGTAGCGATGTCCAGCAGGTGATCAAGGGGCTCGTCCTGCTCGCCGCCGTTGGCTTCGACGTCTACAACAGGCGCAAGGGCGGACGCTAGGCTCCTGTTGGCGACCGGACCTGAGCAAGACCCCCAGGGGCCTTGTCGCGAAAGCTACGTTTTGCAGACCTCTACTCGAACGTTCTCTGCAAAACGTTGCTGTCGAGGTATGTGCGGCCTAGGGCGGACGCTAGAAGTCAACGCCGCCGGGTGCTCTGCCGAACGACGAGTTGCGCAGGCACCAGTATGGGCTGGTCGCCGAGTTCCTTGTCGGTGTATTCGATTCGGGCAATGAGCATTTCGACGCTCCTGCGGCCGACCGTCGCGAAGTCTTGACGGACCGTGGTCAGCGGTGGCGAATAGAACTCGGCTTCAGGGACATCGTCGAAGCCCGCCACCAGCACGTCGTCGGGAACAGCCCGACCGGCTTCGGCAAAGGCGCGCAACAGGCCGAGTGCCATCTGATCGTTGGCGACGAAGACCGCCTCCACGTCGGTGCGTCGTGCGAGTGCGATCCCGGCCTGATATCCCGATGCGGCGGACCAATTGCCCTGCAGCGGTTCGGGAATGGCCCGCCCGGCGTCGGTCAGCTCCTCACGCCAGCCGGCCAGGCGGGCGTCGGTTTCTGTCCATCCCTCGGCGCCGGTCACGTGCCATACGGTCGATGCGCCCTGCTCGAGTAGGTGGCGGGTAACCTGTCGCGCTCCGTCGAATTGGTCGACGCTGACCACCGGCAGCCCCAATTCGCCGGTGCCATCGACGGCCACGACCGGTAGGTCGCCGCGCAGCCCCGATAGGGCGTGACGAGTTTCGCTAAGCGGCGCGATCACCACGACGCCTTCCACCGATTGTTCGGCCAGCCGGTTCAGTGCCCTGGGCAGAGTTGTGCTATCGATGGTCGATTCACTGGCCACGCTGACGAAATAGCCCGCGCTGCGCGAGGCGTGCTCGATCGCATACAGCATGCTGGCCGGGCCATACAAGGTGGTGTCAAAGCAGATGACGCCCAATGTCTTTGACCGGTGCGTAGCGAGTGCGCGCGCGGCGAGGTTGCGGTGATAGCCCAGCTCATCGATGGCGGCGTTGACCCGGCGGCGCGTGGATTCCTTGACCGAGGCCGCGTCATTGAGCACGCGTGACACGGTCTGGTGCGAAACCCCGGCCGCCTTGGCGACGTCGAACATGTTGACCGGTCGACCTTCACGACGCCGTCCGGTTCCGTCGACGGTCTCCGCCATCGGAGCGACCTCCCTTCGGGCCGACGACGACACGCTTTGCAGTCGCATAGTAATCCCAATGTGAGCGCTCACGCCGCTTTGACTCGACGAATGTTAGCGTTAACATCTACGCATGCCGTCGGCCATGACCGTCGCCCGCCTGCACGGCGTGCGCGACATCCGCACTCACACCGAGGCCATCCCAGCCGCGGGTGCCGGTGAGGAACTGGTGCGCATCACCGCCGTCGGCCTGTGCGGATCGGACTTGCATTGGTTCACCGAAGCCGGCATCGGCGACGCGCGGCTCACTCGGCCGGTGGTGCCTGGGCATGAATTCGCCGGTGTCATCGCAGGCGGCCCGCGTCACGGGCAGCGGGTGGCGGTGGATCCCGCGTTGCCATGCCGAGTGTGCGAACTGTGTCTCGGCGGGTACCGCAACCTCTGCCCCGATGTCGTCTTCGCCGGCCACGGCGGCCAGGACGGCGGGCTGCAGCAATACCTGGCGTGGCCGTCGTGGGCGCTTCATCCGCTGCCTGACGGGATGAGCGCGGTCGACGGCGCGATGCTCGAGCCGCTCGGCGTTGCGCTGCACGCATTGGACTTGGGCCACTTGCGAATTGGATCGACCGTCGCCGTCGTCGGTGCCGGCCCGATCGGCCTGCTGTTGGTGCAGGCCGCAACGGCGGCCGGGGCCACGCGCATCGTGGTCGTCGAGCCGCTTGCACACCGCCGAGACGCGGCCCTGCGGGTTGGTGCCGACGTCGTGCTCAGCGTGGAGGAGGCGCGCGACGACATCGGCGCGGACACGGTGTTCGAACTGGCCGGCAATGACGATGCCGTTGAGATCGCCCTGCGCGCCGCGCGGCCGGGCGCCAGAGTGGTGCTCGGCGGCATTCCCGATGGCGACCGCACGTCGTTCCAAGCGTCGCTGGCGCGTCGCAAGGGCCTCACGCTGGTTTTGGTCAGGCGGATGAATGAGGCTTACCCACGCGCGATTCGGCTTGTCGAGCAAGGGCTGATCGACGTCTCGTCGATCGTCACGCATCGGTATCCGCTTGAGCGCGCCGCCGATGCGTTCGCCGTGGCCGCTGACCGGCAAGGCCTCAAGGTCGTCGTCGAGCCTTGAGGCTGTCGTGGTGCCGGATGCCCCACGCTACGGACCAGCACTCGCCGGGCTCGACCCACCGCAGTCCGTCACCACTGTTGAAGGCGTCCGCAGGTGCAGTCATCGGTTCGATGGCGACCGCGGTGATCAACTCACCCCGGCAAGGGAACTCGCG
>JBKOYU010000399.1:0-7559 GCA_046725575.1 Actinomycetota bacterium
ACGAAGGCAGGAGGTCCTTGTGATGGAGGTGCTCGTCACCGGCGGCGATACGGATCTGGGACGCACGGTTGCGGAGGGCTTCCGCGACGCAGGCCACCGAGTCGTGATCGCAGGCGCGCGCCGCGACGACCTCGAGGTCGCGGCCAAGGAACTCGACGTCGACGCGATCGTGTTCGACAACACCGACCCGGCCAGCCTCGAAGAGGCGGGTGGGCAGTTCCCGCGCCACCTGGACACCATCATCAACGTTCCCGCGCCGCGCTTCGACGCCGGCGACCCGCGCACCTATTCGCTGGCCGACCGTGCCGCGGCATGGCGCAACGCCTTGGACGCGACGGCATTGTCGGCGGTGCTGACCGTGCAGATCCTCGGCGATCATCTGCGCTCGGGCGGCTCGATCGTCAACGTCATCCCCGAGCAGCCCGGCGAAGGCAGCGCCGAGGCCGCGGTGAAGGCCGCAATTTCGGATTGGACCGCCGGGCAGGCCACACATTTCGGCACCCGCGGCATCACAGTCAACGCGGTGGCGTCGGGCCGCAATGCCGAGCCGGGTTATGACGGCCTGTCCCGCACCCCGGCGCCGGTGGCGGCCGAGATCGCCCGGCTGGCGTTGTTCCTCACTACGCCCGCCGCGCGCCATATCACCGGGCAGACGCTGCACGTCAGCCACGGGGCACTGGCCAAGTTCGGCTGATATTCCTCGGTTCGCCGAGAGCTAAACGGGGTGACCGCCCCGCTTAATTGTGGTTACGTGAACAACGTGACCATCAAACTCGGACTTCAGATCCCCAACTTCTCCTACGGCACCGGCGTCGCCGAACTGTTCCCCACCGTGATCGCCCAGGCAAAAGAGGCCGAGGCCGCCGGCTATGACTCCGTCTTCGTGATGGACCACTTTTATCAGCTGCCCGGTCTTGGCACCCCGGACCAACCGATGCTGGAGGCCTATACGGCGCTCGGCGGACTCGCCTCGGCGACCGAGCGCGTGCAACTGGGCACGCTCGTCACCGGCAACACCTACCGCAACCCCACGCTGCTGGCCAAGGCCATCACCACGCTCGACGTGGTCAGCCAGGGCCGGGCCATCCTGGGTATCGGCACCGGGTGGTTCGAGCTGGAGCACCAGCAGCTGGGCTTCGAGTTCGGCACGTTCACCGACCGCTTCAACAAGCTCGACGAGGCGCTGCAGATCATCCTGCCGATGATCAAGGGCGAACGGCCGACGTTCTCCGGGAAGTACTACCGCACCGAGGAGGCCATGGCCAATCCCCGCTTCCGCGACCACATCCCGCTGATGATCGGTGGCAGCGGTGAGAAGAAGACGATTCCGTTGGCCGCCAAGTACTTTGACCATCTGAACATCATTGCCGGGTTCGACGAGCTTCCCCGCAAGGTGCAGGTCGTCAAGGAGCGCTGCGAGGAGATCGGCCGCGATCCCGCGACTTTGGAGACCAGCATGCTGGTAATGGCGGTCATCGATGAGAACGTCACCCCCGATCTGATCCCGGACGACTTCAAGCAGCAGGCCGTCGTCGGCGGCCCCGAGCAGGTGGCCGACCAGATCAAGACCAAGGTGCTCGACGCCGGCGTGGACGGCGTCATCCTCAGCCCGGTGACGAGCCTGAACGGATACCAGCCGGGCGGCATCACCGAGGTGGCCGAGAGGTTGAGGCCGCTCGTCGCGGTTTAAACCCGCCGCGACGTGGCAAATCTCACGGCGCTGCGGGGATGCAGGGCGGCTACCGTAGTGTCTGTACAAGTGCACGTGTAGTCCGTCGAGGAGCCCAAAATGAGCCATGCCGGAGCCACTGCAGCTGATCGGCACAGGGTCGTGATCATCGGTTCGGGATTCGGGGGCTTGAACGCCGCCAAGGCGCTCAAGCACGCCGACGTCGACATCAAGATGATCGCCAGGACCACGCATCACCTGTTCCAGCCTTTGCTGTACCAGGTGGCCACCGGCATCATCTCGTCGGGCGAGATCGCCCCGCCCACTCGGATCATCCTGCGCAAGCAGAAAAACGCGCAGGTGCTGTTGGGCAACGTGACGCACATTGACCTGGCCAACCAGAGCGTCACGTCGGAGCTGCTCGGCCACACCTACGTCACCCCGTACGACAGCCTGATCATCGCGGCCGGGGCCGGCCAGTCCTACTTCGGCAACGACCACTTCGCCGAGTGGGCGCCCGGCATGAAGACGGTCGACGACGCACTCGAGCTGCGCGGCCGGATCCTCGGCGCGTTCGAACAGGCCGAGCGCTCCAGCGATCCCGCGCGTCGCGAGAAGCTGCTGACGTTCACCGTCGTGGGCGCCGGACCCACCGGTGTCGAGATGGCAGGGCAGATCGCCGAACTCGCCGACCACACGCTCAAAGGCGCGTTCCGCCATATCGATTCGACGCAGGCGCGGGTGATCCTGCTCGACGCGGCCCCCGCGGTGCTGCCGCCGATGGGCGAAAAGCTCGGCAAGAAAGCTCAGGCCCGGCTGGAGAAGATGGGCGTCGAGATCCAGCTCGGCGCGATGGTCACCGATGTCGACCGAAACGGCATCACGGTCAAGGATTCCGACGGCACCATCCGCCGCATCGAATCCTCGACCAAGGTGTGGTCGGCAGGTGTGTCGGCCAGCCCGCTGGGCCGCGACCTCGCCGACCAGTCCGACGTGGAACTGGACCGCGCGGGACGCGTCAAGGTGCTGCCGGATCTGTCGGTACCCGGCCACCCGAACGTGTTCGTCGTCGGCGACATGGCGGCGGTCGAAGGCGTGCCGGGCATGGCGCAGGGTGCGATTCAGGGCGCCAAGTATGCGGCGAAGGCCATCAAGGCCGAACTCAAGGGCGCCGACCCTGCCCAACGCGAACCGTTCCAGTACTTCGACAAGGGTTCGATGGCAACGGTTTCCCGGTTCTCCGCCGTCGCGAAGGTCGGCCCGCTGGAATTCGGCGGCTTCATCGCCTGGCTCGCCTGGTTGGTGTTGCACTTGGTGTATCTCGTCGGCTTCAAGACGAAGATCACCACGCTGCTGTCCTGGACGGTGACATTCTTGTCGAGGGCGCGCGGCAACCTGACCATCACCGAGCAGCAGGCGTACGCGCGCACCAGGATCGAACAGCTGCAGGAAATCGCCGCGGCGGTGGACGACGAAATGGCGGCGAGCTAGGGATCCGGCGGGGTAGGAGCGGTGGGGGTACCGCCCGCCCGGAGGGCAGGGGGACGACTGGGGGGACTACAACCGCTCGCCCTGCCAGGTCGACAGGCAACCTCCGCCGGCCAACGCGAGCACAACGCCCTCGGCCTCGACATCGCTGTTGGGATAGTGGAATTCGCTGATGCACGCCATCGGCGTCCCGAGCGCATCGTCCGTCACCGATCCGTTGCCGAGCTCGATGCGGTGCCGCAACAGCGGTGACCCGTCGACGTCGGCGTGCAGCGAGCCGGACCAAAATCCTTGCCGCTCATCGGATCTACCGATCTGGATGCGCTCGCGCAGCCGGACGCGGCCGGCCGCGGCCAGCTCCAGCCGGGTCGACGTGAAATGCCGCGACGTGGCGGCGACGACGGTCGGCTGCGGGTCGACGTCGAGATCGCCTGCCACCTCGAGCGTCCAGAACGCATGCGACTCCACCGTCGCCGATCCCGGCAGCGTCACCGTCGCCGCCGCGGTGCGCACCCGCAGGCGCGCGCCCGGTTCCACCACCACACGGATGTGGATGGCGTCGCCGCCGAGCGGGGTGGCGGCCGCCGAAACCAGATGCACGGTGTCCGGTTCGGTGCGCCGCGCCGCGATTCCTCCCCGGCACTCGATGCGCGGCTGACGGTCGCGGGAGGCGACGAGAACGACGTCGGATCTCATTGCACCGGCACACGCAGTTGGTCGCGCACCCACGCCAGCACCGCCGTCGCGGCGGGGTCTTCGGTCAGCGAGATCAGCACCGTCGGCCTGTCCCCGCGGACCTTGGCCGCATCGCGGCGCATGACCTCGAGATCGGCGCCGACCAGCGGGGCGAGGTCGGTCTTGTTGACTACCAACAGATCCGAGTAGGTGACCCCGGGCCCGCCCTTGCGCGGCACCTTGTCGCCGCCGGCCACGTCGACGACGAAGATCTGTACGTCGACCAGTCCCGAGGAGAAGGTGGCGGTCAAGTTGTCGCCGCCGGATTCGACGAGGATCAGATCGAGACGGTCGTTGCGTGCGATCAGATCGTCGATGGCGTCCAGGTTCGCGGTGATGTCGTCGCGAATCGCGGTGTGCGGGCAGCCGCCCGTCTGCACCGCGGCGATCCGCTCATCCGGCAGCACGGCGTGGCGGCGCAGGAAGTCGGCGTCCTCGGTGGTGTAGATGTCGTTGGTCAGCACCGCGAGCGACAAGTCGTCACGCAACTGCCTGCACAGCGCTGCGACGAGCGCGGTCTTGCCGGATCCGACGGGACCGCCGACGCCGATGCGCAGCGGCTCCCCCGGTTCCCGCTGGCGCTTGGGCCGCGCGGGGTGGGCGTGGGGCTCGCCAGCCGATTCAAATGAGTGGTAATGCGGTGGCATGGCTTGCCTTTCAGGAGACGAACAAAGGGCGCTCGCGTTGACTGTGCCGCTGGGCCAGCACGTCGAGCAGCGGGTCGGACAGATCGGCCAGGTCCTTGCCGGCCTCGACGGCGGTCGCCTCGCACAGCGGCGCCAGCTCGAAGGTCAGTGCCGCGACGTCTGCGGGATCGAGCGCCAGAAGCCGCTGTGCGGCCGTCGCGGTACCGGTCATCGTCGTGTAGACGACCGACAATGCGGTCTGGTTGGGATTCAGGCCGCTCACCATACCGACCGCGCCCGCCGCGACCGCAAGGTGCGGCGTCGTCCCGAGCAGGTGCCAATGATGGTCGGACCACACGCGCTTCGCGAGCCGCGCGAGGCCCCGGCCCTGGGCCCGCGACGCCTGCCGCGCGGCGGGAGCCGGTGTGCGGGCATCGGTTTCGCGGTCGGCCTCCGGGATGGACAAGCTGCCTGCATGCACGGCGGCAGCGATCGACGCGGTCACCAGGCCGTGCGTGCGGATCCTGCGACACAGGTAGGCGCGCAGCGTGGCGAGGTCGACGACCAGGCCTGCGGTGACCGCCTCCTCGACACCGCCGGAGTGCACGTGCCCTCCGGTCGGCAGCCGCGAATCGGCCAGCGTCAGCAGTGTCGACAGGTTCGTCATCAGAACAAGAAATACCTTTGCGCCATGGGCAATTCGGCCGCGGGCTGCTCCTGCCATACCTCGCCGTCGATGCGCACGGTGAACGTGTCGGGATCGACCTCGATGTTTGGCAACGCATCGTTGAGTGGAAGGTGCTGCTTACCGACTTTGCGGACGTCCTTAACCGCGGCGAGGCGCCGTTTCACCTCGATCCGGTCGGCCAGTCCGTCCTCGACGGCCTGCTGCGACACGAAGTGCAGCGACGTGGCCGCGGCCGCTGCATGCGCGGCGCCGAACATCGGCCGCGGCAACACCGGCTGCGGCGTCGGGATCGACGCGTTCGCGTCTCCCATTGCGGCCCAGGCGATCATGCCGCCCTTGAGCACCGCGTGCGGGCGCACCCCGAAGAACGCCGGCTCCCACAGCACCAGGTCGGCGAGCTTGCCGACCTCGACCGAGCCGATCTCGTGATCCAGGCCGTGCGCGATGGCCGGGCAGATCGTGTACTTCGCGACATAGCGGCGGGCCCGGTTATTGTCGGCCGCGCCGTCACCGGGAAGCGCACCGCGGCGGCCCTTCATCACGTGTGCGGTCTGCCAGGTGCGGATCACCACCTCGCCGATGCGGCCCATCGCCTGGGCGTCGCTGCCGATCATGGATATCGCGCCGATGTCGTGCAGCAGGTCCTCGGCGGCGATTGTCGACGGCCGGATGCGGCTCTCGGCGAACGCCAGATCCTCTGGGACGCTGGGGTTCAGGTGATGGCACACCATCAGCATGTCGAGGTGCTCGTCGAGCGTGTTGACAGTGTGCGGCCGGGTCGGGTTCGTCGAACTGGGCAGCACGTTCGGGTGCGAGACGACGGTGATGATGTCGGGCGCGTGGCCCCCGCCGGCGCCCTCGGTGTGGTAGGCGTGGATCGAGCGCCCCTTCACGGCGGCCAGCGTGTCCTCGACGAAGCCGGCCTCGTTCAGGGTGTCGGTGTGGATGTTGACCTGCACACCCGCCGCATCGGACACCGTCAGACAGGCGTCGATGGCCGCCGGTGTGGTCCCCCAGTCCTCGTGCAGCTTGAATCCCGCTGCGCCGCCGCGCAATTGCTCCCACATCGCCTCGGCGCTGACCGTGTTGCCCTTGCCCAGCAGGGCGATGTTCAGCGGCCACGAGTCGAGCGACTCGAGCATGCGGGCCAGGTGCCAGGAACCCGGGGTGACCGTGGTGGCCTTGCTGCCTTCGGCCGGACCGGTGCCACCGGCGACGATGGTGGTGATGCCGCCGCCGAGCGCCTCCTCCATGATCTGCGGGCAGATGAGGTGCACGTGGCAGTCGATCGCGCCCGCGGTGACGATGCGCCCGTTGCCGGAGATGATCTCGGTCGACGGACCGACAACGAGATCGGGGTGCACGCCGGTCATGATGTCCGGGTTGCCCGCCTTGCCGATCGCCACAATGCGGCCGTCGCGAATGCCGATGTCGGCCTTGATGATTCCCCAGTGGTCGATGATCACCACGCCTGTGATCACGGTGTCGGGTGCGCCGTCGGCGCGGGTGGCGCGGCCCTGCCCCATCGACTCGCGCAGCACCTTGCCGCCGCCGAAGACCGCCTCGTCGCCGGCCAATCCGGGTCCGCCGCTGCGGTCCTCGGTGATCTCGACGAACAGGTCGGTGTCGGCCAGCCTGATCCGGTCGCCGGTGGTCGGCCCGAACAGCGCGGCATACCGCGCTCGCGACAGCTCCGTCATGCGTCGAGCCTCCCTGGCGGGTTGAGGCTCAGCCCGTGCACCTCGCGCGACCCGCTCAGCGGGACCAGCGAAACGTTTTGGGCCACACCGGGTTCGAAGCGCACCGCGGTGCCGGCCGGGATGTCGAGTCGGTGACCGTGCGCCGCGTCGCGGTCGAACTGCAGCGCGGCGTTGGCCTGCGGCAGGTGGACGTGGCTGCCGACCTGGACAGGGCGGTCACCCGTATTGACCACATCGAGCGTCAGCCGGGGCGCGCCGGCGTTGATCTCGATATCCCCGTCGCCGTAAAGGATCTCGCCTGGCGCACACGATGCGCGATCCGCCTTCGGCTTCTCGCTGGTCATGGGATCGGGTGGTGGACGGTGACGAGCTTGGTGCCGTCGGGGAACGTGGCCTCCACCTGGACGTCGTAGAGCATCTCGGGCACTCCCTCCATGACATCGTCGCGGGACAGCACCTCGCGGCCGCTGACCATCAACTCGGCCACGGTGCGCCCGTCGCGGGCGCCCTCGAGGAGGTGGTCGGTGAGGACCGCGACGGCCTCGGGGTGGTTCAGCCGCAGCCCGCGCGCTTGCCTGCGGCGCGCTAGCTCTGCGGCATACGAGATGAGCAGCCGGTCCTGTTCATGCGGGGTCAAGCGCATAGCGAGGGAT
>JBKOYU010000223.1:0-3436 GCA_046725575.1 Actinomycetota bacterium
GTGTAGGAGAGCTGCGGGTCGATGTAGTCGGGGAAGGAGGACAGGGCGACGTTGATGTCGCCACCACCACCGCCACCACCACCGCCGCCCTTCTGACCGCCGCACGCTGCGACACCAAACGCTGCCAGTGGGGTGATGCAGGCGATAGCGACGACCTTGCGCAGTGTGTTCATCTCGCTCCCTGTGGCTCGCATGTGGGTTGACTCCCCTAAAGCTGTACGCCTGAAAGTACGGTTGAGTTGTCATCTTTGAGGAAAAAATCCGGTCGGCAACTCGAGCGTTTCGCACATCTGTTGTGTTCGTTCGCCCCGGATGTTTGCCAACGGCAACAATCGCTACTGGCGTCAATTTCCCCGATCTCGGCACGGGTGAAGTTAACTGTGTAATCATCTCGGCAGGGCTACAGCCGATCCTCGGCGGCCACCGATAGTCAAGAATCGGCTAGTCGCGAGGCATACAGATTGGAACCAACATGGAGTCATCCCGCTTGGCTCGCCGTCTTGCCGCTGTTGCCGGAGGTGCAGCGATCGTTGCGATGGTCGGTGTGACCGCATCGTGCGCCAAGGAAGAACAGAAGGCGCCCGAGACCACGACGACGACCACCACCACCACCACCACCACGAGCGCCACGCCACCGCCAGCACCGGCGCCGACGGAAAAGTCGATCAATCCCACTGGCGGAAACCTGTTCACCCCGCCGGTGTACGCGCCGCCGGCACCGACAGCTATCCCCGGCGACCACTGAGTTGGTCCGCCAACGCGGGATCGGCGGCTGGCGCTTGCTGGCGATCCTCGCGGCGGGAGTGCTCGCGCTCGTCACGTGTGTACGTGTCGCGTCGGTGTCTGACAACCGGGCCGTCATCGGTGGTCCGCTGGCGTTATTACTCGCCAGCTCAACCGATCTCGGCCCATCCCGCGACGGCGGTGCGCAGCTCACGGTCACGCTGCCTGAGTCGGCACGCCCGGCGACGTTGATCGAATGGGCACGCGCACACCGCATGTGGGTGCGCTGGCGACCCGGCGACACGTGGGCCGTCGTCGAGGGTGCCGCACAGGACGTGGCAACCGCGTTCGACGTGCCGGTTAACGACTACCGCGGTGGCAAAGGGCAGGTGTTCTACGCGTCGCCGCAGCAGCCGTCGGTTCCCGAGCCCCTTCGCGGCGTCGTCACCGCGCTTGGCCGAATCCTGGGTTACACCCCGCACCGGGAGGCGCGCCCGGGATTTCTGCCGCTGGATGTGCCGAACCGGGGACTGAGCCCGAACACGTTGCTGGAGGCGTACAACGCCAACCCACTGGCCGCCGCGGGCTTCACGGGCAGGGGCGCGACGATCGTCTTCTTTGAATTCGGCGGATACGACCAGGAGGACCTCGACTTGTTCGCCGACTCGTCCGGCTTGCCGCGATTCACGCCGGTGTTGGTCGGCGGTCAGCCCGGCCCGTCTGGTGCCGAGACTGTGATGGACCTCGAAGTCGCACATGCGATTGCGCCCGGCGCGCAGAAGGTGGTCGTCAACGCCCGGCCGACCGTCGAAGGGGATGGCGCCTACGAAAAAATCGGGCAGCTGTTCGAGTCGGTGGGTCGGCAGTTCCCCGGCGCGGTGTGGAGTTTGTCGATCGGGTGGGGATGCGATGCGCTGGTCAGGGCCGCCGACCTGGCCCCCGCCGAGGCCGCCCTGGCCACCGCGCAAAAACACGGAACCTCAGCGTTCGACGCGAGCGGGGACACGGCCGGTCTGGAGTGCAAGGGCGGCGACGAGTGGTCATCGCCACCTGGCCCCGATGACGTTGGCCTCGATGCCATTTCGTCGCTGCCGGCGATGACCTCCGTCGGGGGCACCACGATGTCGACCGATGAGCAAGGGCGGTGGCTCGCCGAGCACGCCTGGGTGGACTCGCCGTTGTCCCAAGGCACCAGCGGCGGGGTGTCGGCGCTATACGACCGCCCCGCATGGCAGGAGCGGTTGTCGGTGGAGCGCGACGTCGACCGACGCCGCCTGGCTCCCGATGTCGCTGCCGTCGCGGATCCGTTCACGGGGGTCCGGATTGTCTTCGACCAGCAGGAGCTGGTCGGTGCGGGCACCTCCCAAGCGGCGCCAATCTGGGCCGCACTAACCGTGCTGATGAACGAATACCTGCTCGCGCATGGCGGACAACCACTGGGCAACGTCAACCCGCTGTTGTACCGGGTTGCGGCGGGCGCGAACCTGCCCGGATTCCGCGACGTGAGCCTGGGCGGCAACGCCGTGGATATCTCGCAGCCTGGGTACGACGTGGTGACCGGCCTCGGCAGCCCCAACGTCGACTACCTGGTCCGCGACCTGTTGGACATCCAGAAGGGTGTGGCTCCGCGATGACCGGCCCACCCGTGCCGCACGACGGCGTGCCGACGATGCACTGCGCCGTATGCGACACCGACGTCCCCGCGGCCGCGTTCTGCGGAACCTGCGGCGCGCACCTGTCGCCTCCGCGCGGGGACGGACGCGGCCTGCTGCGGCCGGGGGCGTACGGGGCGGCGCCGGGCGAGCACGTGCTGCGTCTGTCCGTGGCGAGTTCGTTGTTTCCGCACCTCCCGCACCGTTCGCGCGCGCCGTTCCGAGTCGCGTTGGCCGTCGTGTTCCTGGCGCTGGTGGCATTCGGTCTGCTTGGCTGGCAGGCACCGTTGATCGCGCTCAGCGCGCTCGGGTTTCCGCTGCTGTTCGTGCTTTATCTACACGAGTCCGACGTCGACGATGACCTGCGGGTCAGTTCCCTTGCGCTGACCGCAGCGCTGGGTGTCGGACTAGGCGTCGGCTGGGCCCTGCTGACGGGCACCATCATCGCCCACTCCTACGACGTCGCGCTGAGCGGCGGAACCTCCGAGGGACACTCGATACTCGAGGGTTTGGTCATCCCGGCCGGTAGTACGGTCCTGATGCTGCTTCCGGCGGTGGCGGTGCGGCTGCTGCGGCCCGCGACCCGAGAATCCTTGGACGGCTACGTGATCGGCGCACTGAGTGCGATCACATTCACCGCCGCGGCGACGCTGACCCGGCTGGCTCCCCAATTTGCGACGGGGACGACAACGGAGGACCGAGCGATCAGCGGATTGCTCGCCGAGGCGGGTATCCAAGGGGTGGCAGTGCCGTTGACTGCCGCGGCGGCGGGCGGATTGGTTGGTGTAGCACTGTGGTTCACTCGGCCTGGGGATAGGGACCGTCGGCCCGCGATTGTGTTGCTCGTTACGAGTTTCCTTGTGGTGCTTGGCTTTTACGTTGCGCTTGGGTTGATGGAGGTGGCCTCGTTCACCAATGGCCTCCATGTCGGGCTGCACCTGCTCGTCACGGCTTTTGCGTTGCTGGCCTTGAGAATTGGTGTACAGGCGGCGCTGCTGCACGAAGCTCATGACGAGATGAACCCAGGGGCGCAGGTGCTGTGTCCACACTGCGACCACGTC
>JBKOYU010000928.1:0-9224 GCA_046725575.1 Actinomycetota bacterium
TCTGTGCACCGAACTGCGTGCGGTGCTGAATGCCCTGTGAGTCGATGGGACGATGACGGAAGTGGATCATCACGAGCAGCTATTGGAGACTTCGGTGGGGCCCCGCAAAGACCGCGATAGGACACCGTGACTACGACACCCGAGACATTCACCACCTGCGGCGTCGACGGCGTCCGCATCGCCGCTGACCGCCTTGGCGATCCCCTTGCACCGGCCGTCGTGTTCTTGCATGGCGGTGGCCAGACCCGCCGCTCGTGGGGCCGAGCGGCTGCCGCGGTGGCCGAGCGCGGGTGGCAAGCGATGACAGTGGACATGCGCGGCCATGGCGAATCGGACTGGTCTAAGCCCATGCTTCTTGTGCGAGGCCAGATGAGCGATCTCGTCACACAGGAGCGAGCCGACGAGTTCATTGCACGCTTCCCCGAGATTGACTTCGTCGATGTCGGCGGCGCCGGCCATATGGTCGCCGGTGATCGCAACGACATCTTCGCCGGGGCCGTCGTGGAATTCCTCGCCCGGCATGCGAAGGACCGGTGACCGCAATTCCGTTAGGAGGCAGGACAACCCCATGCAAGCCAAACGCATCATGGCGAACCTTCGAGTGGCCGACGTCGATGTGGCGAAGGGCTTCTACACCGACTATCTCGGGCTGAGTACCGAGGAGTTCAACATGGGATGGGTGGCCCGCTACACGTCTCCCGACAAGCGCGCGAACGTGCAGCTCGTAACAGGCGATGCAAGCGCGCCCGAGGACTCGGTCGTTTCCGTTCACACGGATGACGTCGACGCTGCCTACGAAGAAGCTCAGAAACTCGGCTACGAGATCGTGCATCCGCTAACCACGGAGCCGTGGGGGGTGCGTCGGTTCTTCGTCCGAGCACCCGACGGCAATGTCATCAACATCGTGAACCATCGGGACTGACGGGGACTGACCTCGCGTTCACTCACCTGCCGTGCGCGGCGAAGAACTGCCCGCTGGCTTGCGAGGCGTCGGCGGGCCAGGTGTGACCGCCGCCGTCGACTTGGACGAAGACAACCTCGGTACCCTCAGCGCATCCGGCGGCGGTGAAGCGATGCACATCAGCCAAGACATCCTCGACGGGGCCCGGGCAGCGATTCAGGTCACGCCACCGCTGAGCCATCGCCGGCGGTGCGACGATGTCGCTGTACCCGCCACGACCGAGCATCGTGCCACCGCCGAAGGGCACGACCGGATCTGCGGTCCCATGTACGTCGAGCACCGAGACCGGTCGCGATGGGGCGCATGGGAAGGCGGTGCCCAACGACCCTGCAACCGGCGCGATGGCGGAGACGAGGTCCGCGCGTTCGCACGCCAGCCGTGTGGCCATGAACGCGCCGGCCGACATCCCCGTGGCGAAGACCCGGCCAGGTGCGACGCCGTAGTCGCGGGAGAGCCGATCAATGAGCGCGACGAGGAAGCCCACGTCGTCGACACCCTGGCGATCGGGGACTGAGGCGCCGCGGCCGTCGGCCCAGCTGAAGTCGATGCCGTCCGGGTACACCGCGACGAACCCGTACTGGTCGGCGACGGCGTTGTAGTTCGTCAGCGCTGCCTGCTCACCCCCGGTCTGCCCGGCGCCGTGCAGGTTGATGACCAGGCCCGCCGGATGATCGAGGCCAGCCGGGACATGCACCTGATAGGTACGTGGCAGCCCCCCGAATACCAGTTCGCCTGGGGCGTCTCCTCCGGGAAGCGCCGATGCGCGCGCACCGCATAAGGCGACGACACACAGAAGGACGGCAACTAAGACCGTCACGCGAACTCTGCGGGCCGCGATTCGGCCTCTTTCTTGCATACGTCGTCGATCGTAACGGCACGGTTATCGGGATCGGTACCCACTCCAGCTGGATGTACTTGCGCCATGACGACGCCAATCAGGCAGCGCATGACGAAAGGGAAGCAGTAATGAATATCATGCCCACCCACTCAAAGAACAGATCAACCGCGTCGATCACACGCGCGCCCTGGTGATCGGCATCTCCGCCGGCCTCACCGCGCTCTGGTCCATCTACCGCCTGTTCTGGTTGGTCTACACGGCAACGACGCTCTCAAGTGTTGGCTGGTCCCCGGTCTCGCTGGTCTTCCCGTTCGTGCTGTGGGGCGCGATCGGCGTCGTCGCGGCGTTCGTGTCCATCGCCTTCCTGGTCCGCTACGCCTAACGGTTCGCACTCGCTTCGGTCACAAACGATGACCGAAGATGCTGGTCCGGAGAAGACGGTGGTTGGATCGGGCAAGCGGCCTGCATCGACAACGGCCCGGAGGTAGCCACATGGGGTCGCTCGGCCCGACGCATCTTATTTCTCTGCTCCTGGCGGTTGCCACCGTCGCTGCGGCGTGTGGATTCATTGCATCGACCGTTGCGCGGAGGAACCAGCGACGCGCACGCGGTTACCTCCTTGTTGGGTTCTGCTGCGGATTGCTGGCCGGCGGGATACTGCGCCGACGGCGTCGCCGCCTGAACGCGCTCGGAGCCATCATGCGGCGCGGGGATTTCCGTCCACTCAGAACAGTGCTACCTGGCGGCGGTAGGCATTTCGCCGCTCGCACAGCCACTTTCGCGGCATCGCGCATACGACTGGGGTCGCGGCCGCCGCAATGGTAATTAGACACGCCTCTCGCGGGGCCGGGCCGCCACGGGCAAAGCCAAGGTTGGGACCGAATAAGCGCGGGTAGTCGGTGTACACCCGTACACTCAATGAGTTCGTCGCCAGATCGATCGGTCACCAGAGGGGCCGCATCTCTGCGGCCCCTCTGGTGGAGCTGCCGGGAATCGAACCCGCTGGGCAACGAAGCACCACACAAGAGATCGTGAGCGTTGCGCCACCCGACGCGTAACGTCGGCCCGCTACCTGCTTGTGGCGGGCCGACTGATTGCTACCGGCGTTCAGGGTTGTGCGATCAAGACCGGCGCGTTCCGGGCCACCAGCGGCCCCCGCACGTTGCCGACGCCGCGCTTCGGCGCGGTGGTGACAACGACCGTTCCACCGCCTGGGGCCGGGCTGTAAGCAAAGTCGCAGCAGTCGGTGACGCGGCGCGGCCGCAGGCGTCAGCGGCCCGGGCATCAGTTTTGGCGAGCACTGGACGACATCGTCGCGGGCCCCAGCCACCAGCCGTCGACGGAACATAGAAGCTGGCAGACTTTGGTGCAACAGGCCCGGGCTAATCGACTGCCACGGCGTCGACGATATCGAGGCGTGCCGCGCGAACGGCCGGAGGAATCGCCCCCAGCAACGTCAAAGCAAAAGCAGCGCAAGCGAATACGATGGCGAGCACGCTCGCGGCGTACACCACGTCGATGCTGAGCACATTCGTCAACGCCGACGTGGTCAGGTACTGGTTGACCGCACCGAATGCCGCCCCGATCGCCGCGCCGACGATGCCCATGCCCGCGGCCTCGGCAAGGACAGTGCGCAACACGAAGCGGCGCGACGCGCCCATCGCCCGCAGCACACCCAGTTCGCGGCGTCGCTCCAGCACCGACAGCATCAGGGTGTTGAGCAGCGCGATGCCCGCGACGAATACGACGATCCACGCCATGGTGTCAACCAGCGCTGTGGTCGCCTCCATCCCCTTGCCGATGGCGGCCACTGACTCTTCACCCGAATAGACGAGGACGTCGGCGGGCAGCCGATCCCTGATCACCGCCTCGACCTCGGCGCGATCCGCCCCGGGCGCCAGCTTCACGGCCAGAATGGTCGACCCGGGCCGGTCGAACCATTCACGCATTTGGGTCAGGCTCATCGAGACGAGTCCGCCGAAGAGCGAGAAGTACGGCACCACCTCCAGCACCCGGACACGCCGCTCGCCGGTGGGAGTGGGCAGTGTCAACTCGTCGCCGGGCCCGATTCCCAAGTCATGGGCGATGTCGCGCGAAACAACCACGCCGTCCCCGGCCAACATCTGTTGCAGAACTTGCGGATTCATGTCGCCAGTCGGCGGGCCGCCCGAGCCGGGCGCGAGGCCCTGCATGACCACACGGTCGTCGGCGAGCGTTGCGAATGCCATCTGCGCGGGAACCACTTCGGCGACACCGGGGATCGACGCGATCGAGGACTGCGTATCCTGCGGCAGCATCGGAGCCGTCGGGAGCACGCCAGCAGGGGATGGGCTGACATAAAATGCGGCGTCGGCGAGCGAGGAGAAGCTGGCGTTCGTCGAATCTATCGCGTTGGTGTTGCCGCCGGTGCTCTGCACGGTGATCAACACCGCGATCATCACCGTCATCAGGGTGGCCCACACGCGGCGAGGCGCCCGTTCGATCGTCGCCGCCGCCAGCGCGCCGGGCGAACCAAATGCCCGGGCCACCGCCGATGCAGCGCGAACAATCGGGCCGGCGGAGGCGAAGCACACGGCGATATCACCGACGGCTGCGAGCCCGATGGCCGCCACTGAAAGCTTGCCCAGGTCGCTGGATGCGACGAATGCCGCCGCGATGATGAAGAAGACGCCGAGGATGCCGGCCACCGCCCGTACCGTATGCGGAACGGCGTCGGCGGCCGACGCGCCAACCGGGGCCAGGGCTTCGGCCGGCGCCACCTTGTACACCTGGCGGGCCGCCAATGCCGCCGCCGCCACGCTCACCGCAATGCATGCGGCGACGGCGACGGGAATCGCGTAGCCGGGCAGGATATATTCGGTTCGCGTTTCGAGGCCCTGCAGCAGACCAGCGGGAAGACCCCCGATTGCCTGGCTGCCGATGAGGACGCCCAGCACCGATCCGACGATCCCGCCGACCAACCCGACCAGACCGGCCTCCGCAAGCAGGTCGCGCACGATCTGCCACTTCTTGGCGCCGACTGCCCGCAGCAACGAGATCACGGGGCGGCGCTGCGTGATCGCCATGCTCATCGCGTTGAAGATCAGGAACCCGGCGACGACGAGGGAGCATGACGCCGCCGACAGCATCAGGGTGCTCATGATCGAGACGGCTCCACCGGTCTTCGCGGAACGGAAAGTCGGATCGGTGACGACGGCCCGTCCGCCGACCACCGCGGTGACATCGGCACGGACCGAAGCGAGATCGGCGTTCGGCGCAGCGACGACCAGCACCGAATCGATCATGCCGACGCGATTCATCAGGCGTTGCAGCAGCGGCAGTGGCCCGAGGATGAAGTTGCCGCCATTGATTCGTTGCGCGTCGGCACCAGTGATCACGGCCGCGACCGTCACCTCCCCGTTCCCGACGGCAATCGAGTCACCCACCGCATGTCCCGTCGCGGCGCCCACCACGACGCTTCCGGGTTCAGTCACTAACGGGTCGATCTGATCCTGGACCGCTCGCTGCAGATCACTCTGCATGGCCCGTATGCTCTCGTCCACGCCGAGCAGGACGACGCGCTCGGAGGCCGGCCCGATGGATGTTCGCAGCATCGGCACGACCGCGGCCACTCCGGGCACCTTCAAGACGTCACGCCGGACGGCTTCGGTCAAGCCGGTATCCGTGACGCCGGAAACTTCGAGGCTCGCATTGCCGCCAATTCCCGCGACGAAACGGTCGGAGGACTCTGTGATGGAACCCGCGATACCGAAGACCGCGACAAGCAGGGTCGCCGAAATCGCCACTACCACAAGCGACAGCATGGTGCGGCCGGGATGCCGGCGCCACTCGCGCATATTGAACACGCGCATGCGGTCGACGATCATCGCGACTCCCCGGCCAGCACGTCCGAGCCAATCCGCCCGTCCGTGAGCGTGATCACCCGATCCGTCGACGATGCGGCATCGAGGTTGTGCGTCACCATGACGACCGAACGACGGTCCTGATGTGCGACGTCGGTGAGCAGGGCCATGATCGCCGCTCCGGTCCTCGTGTCGAGATTGCCCGTGGGCTCGTCGGCGAGGATCAGCGGCGGGTCCATCATCAGGGCACGGGCTACGGCGACGCGTTGCATCTGGCCGCCCGACAACTCCGACGGCCGATGCTCCGCGCGTTCCGAGAGTCCGACCAGCGCGAGTAGGTCCAACGCCCGAGACCTGACTCTCGACATCCGTGCGCCGTCGAGCAGCTTTGGCACCGCGACGTTCTCCCAGGCGGACATGGTCGGAAGCAGGTTGAAGAACTGGAAGACGAACCCCACACTGTGTCTACGGAATTCGGACTGCTTCTCGTCGTTGAGGTCTCCGATCTCAGCCAGTCCATCACGGCCTTGGAATCGGATTGATCCGGAGTCCGGCCGGTCCAGAGCACCGAGCAGGTGAAGCAGGGTGCTCTTGCCCGCGCCCGACGGGCCGACGATGGACACGAATTCCCCGCCAATCAGTTTCAAGTCGATATCGTCCAGCGCGCGCACGGTCTGGCCGCCGACCCGGTACGTCTTCGTGACGTGGGTCATCTCGAGCAGTTTCGTCTGCTCTTCGCGCAAGCGGCTCATCGCTGGTCTACCTTTCATTTCGTTGATCATGCGACGCGCTCCTGCGCACCACGAACTGTGCTCACTGCCGGCAGCAGCCCGCAACGAACGTCGAACTGTTCACGCACTGTGTCGAGGGCGTGGCGCAGGTGCTCGCGGTCGCGGCGGTGCGTGAGCATGAACCGCGCGGTAGCCGCCGTGCGGCGTGGAAGCGGGTACCAGCGATCAAAGTCGAGCCCGCAGTCGAGGAACACCTTGGCCGGAACGGCGTCATAGATGAGGCTGAGGTTGTACTGCGCGAGCGTAAAGAGCGTGCACGGAAATGCCAGACTCGACTTCCTCCGCAGAACCGGCATGTCCAGTTCATACAGCGCGACGTCCCTTATCTTGCCCAAGAACAGCAAGTGCGTTAGGAAATAGCCCGCGAACGACGTCAAATGCAGTGTGGCAGAACGGTTCTGTATTGAAATCACCGACCCACTGTCGGAAACGTAGGGCTCGTAGGGGTGGTCGCCGCCATCCATGTATCCGGTGCAGTTCACTATCCAGCTGCCGGACTGGATGGCCTTGGTGGCGCCGCTACGAAACACCAGCTCGGTTGTGCCGTCGCGGTCGACGGCATCGACGAAATGATCCATGATCACGTCGTTCAGGCCCGCGGCGATGGTCCGGTTCTCCGCTTCGGACAGGACCCCAATGAGGAAGTTATCGACCTCGGGGGTCAACCAGGTGCCGAATTTAGCGCGAACCGAATTCGTTACGGCTGTCGCGTTGGTGCCGTCGAAACGACGGGACGCTTTCCGGGCGATGCTGCTCACCAGCGTGCCGCGCCACCATCGCCGGGTCCCGGCAGGGTAAAACTTGTCGCGGCTTGCGAAGAACGTGCCCGAACCCGCCACAAGGTTCACTTCACGGCCGGGATATTCCGTGATGATCGCGTGTGCGGTATCCATCGCGGTCTTACCGCCACCGATGACCCACACCGGCGTGTCGCTCGCCCGCATTTCGTCGCTGCGCATGTCGCAGTAGTCCGGAGACACCGATTGCACACGCGCGCTGGAGATTTCGAGCGGGTCGTTTGGTACAACTCGAAAGCCGTAGGCCTTGATCAGTCGCTTCGCCTCCACCACCATGGGCAGGCCGTCCGAGGATCTGCAGGTGATCCGCACGTTCCCGTCGATCTCATCGTGGGACTCCAGCGCCCACGCGAAGTACTCCTCGACCCGCACTCGCTGCCTGATCACGTTGAGGCAATGTTCAAAGTGGTCGAGCACCTCGTCCTTCGTCGCCAAGTAGGACGGATTTTGGCCGAGGGTCCACTCGATGTTCCCGGCGGTGAAAAGACCATGTGGCTGATGCAATCGCACGTAGTCGTACGTGTCGACCCACATGCCGCCGACGCGATCCCGGCGGTCGACCAGGATGATCTTCTGATCGCGAGATAGGTATTGGCTTGCGGCGAACAGGGCGTTGAGTCCGGTGATGCCGGCTCCTACGATGCAGACGTCGCAGCGCTCGACCCGCGCGGACGTCTCGACGGACGCAACTGCAGTACTCACTGCAACCTCCTTTGTGAAAAACGTATGGGCCTATGCGGCGCATTCAGCCGACGCCGTGTCCGTCAGGCGATCGAGGATCGTCTGAGCCAGCTGTTCGATCGACGGACCGACCGCCAAATCCAAAGCGGATAACCGCAGTCCGAGTGCTTTCTCGAGGCTGGCCGCGATCTCGAGGCCCATGATCGAGTCCATTCCGACCTCGTGCAGCGGCTGCGACAAGGCGAAGCTCGGCTCCTCCATCTGCATGACGCTCGTGACGATCTTGACGAGCAGCGCCTGAATGTGTTCGCGGCGGCCCTCGTCGGACAGGCCCTTGAAGAGCTCGATCACCTCGGCGCCGGCGGCGGACGTCGCCGAACCCGCGGCGTCGGTGAGCAACGTGATCCGTCGATCCCCGGCCATCGGCACGAGAGACGCGGCGAATCGGGACCAGTCCGCCTCCGCTACGGTGAGGCTTTCGACGTCGCCGTGGATCACCTCGCGCAACCCCAACAACGCGTCGTCGATGCTCATCGCGGTGAGCCCCATCTGCTCGAGGTACTTGG
Organism: Actinomycetota bacterium; assembly: GCA_046725575.1. GTDB lineage: Bacteria > Actinomycetota > Actinomycetes > Mycobacteriales > Mycobacteriaceae > Mycobacterium. Next base: position 8,477 of record JBKOYU010000928.1, read on the forward strand.
CGGTGTTGGCGTCCCTTGCCACGATCCCCGTCTCCCCGAGGACTCCCCACTGGATCACCGACGCCGACAGCCCGTGGCGACGGCGAAGCGTGGCCAGCGAATTGAGCACGCAGTTGGCGGCGACGTAGTTCGCTTGTCCGCGGGTCCCGAACAACGACGAGATCGACGAGTACAGCACGAAGAAGTCGAGATCGCCGGTGAGCGAGTGGAGATTCCAGGCGCCCTGCGCCTTGGGCCCGAGGACGCGATCCAGCGAGGCGCGGTCCTGGTCCGCCAGGCCGCGATCGTCGAGCACCGTGGCGCTGTGGATGATCCCGCGCAGTGGCGGCATCGTGGCGGCGATGTCGTCAAGGACCGTGGCAATGTCGGCTCGGCGCCCCACGTCCGCGGCGAAGGCCCGAACGGTTACACCGCGACCCTCCAGATATCGAATCGCGTCGCGTGCCCCAGGCGCGGCGGCGCCTCGACGGCTCACCAGCGCGAGGTGTCGCGCCCCTTCGTCGACGAGCCACTTCGCCGTCTCCAACCCGAATCCGCCCAAGCCCCCGGTCACGAGGTAGGTGACGTCCGGACGGATTCGCCGCGGCGGGTTCACGCGCAACTGCAGCTCCGGATCGCGGATGGCCACGCACACCTTGCCGATGTGCTTGGCCCGTGCCATCAGTCGGAAGGCGTCTTCGACGCGACTGGCACCGAACAGCGTGACCGGGACACTCCCCAAACGCTTTTCGTTCATCAAGTCGAGCAA
>JBKOYU010000571.1:0-3440 GCA_046725575.1 Actinomycetota bacterium
GGTGATCATACTCAACGCCAACCCGCTCGCCGATGCCCTGCATCCCGATGCGATCTACCGTGTGGCGATCGACAACGACGGAGATCTGTTGAACGACATCGCTTTCAGCTATGTCTTCTCCGAGCCTAGCGACGGCAAGCAGACCGTCGACGTGTACCTGGCGGCGGACGAGGACGCCGAGTCGGTCGAGGCCGTCGGCGAAAAGATCTTCTCCGACGTCCCCGTTTCCTTCGTCGGCGATGAGCCGTACATCGCTACGTCAGGCGACTTCACGTTCTTCGCGGGCGCCCGTAGTGACGCGTTTTTCTTCGACTTCGACGGAGTCAAGAACCTCTTCGACACCTCCGGTAAGCGCAACTTCACCGCACTCACCCTTCCTGGCGAATCACCTTGGACTGGCGTGGATTCCAACACTCAGGCCAATGTCTTCTCCACTGCCATCGAGATGCCGACCAGCTTCCTGGGCGCCGATCCCGACATCGGGATCTGGGGCCGCTGCAGCGTGCGCCGCGACGGCAAGCTGCTTCACGTCGACCGCGCTGGTCACCCGTCGGTCAGCAGCTTCTTCAACACCGATGACACCAAGGAGGAGTACAACGCGAGCGAGCCGGTCAACGACCGGGCGCGCTGGATCGACATGTTCATCCATCAGCTGGGCCACACCGGCGGCTACTCGCGCGAAGAAGCCATCGAAGCTATCGACAACGAGGGCACACTGCCCGACATGCTGATGTTCAACCCGTCCAAGCCGGCGAAGTACCCGAACGGCCGCGTCTTCACCGACGACGTCATCGACTACCGGCTGGCATTCCTCACGAAGGGCGAGTGCCCGCCGTCAGGTTTGAGCCCGCACACCGACACTCTCGACGTGTTCCCGTACCTCGGGCCGCACCAGTGACTTCAGCGCCAGCGGGCCCACACATATGGCACTAGGGCGCGGAGAAAATCCAGATCCGGTCCCGGACGGGCATGGGCGAACGCCTGCTCGAAATACTCCTCGGCGACCAGCAAGATACCCTCGGCGTACTCGGTGGTGAAGGCGATGCTTCCGTAGTCGTCCATCAGCGCACGCACAGCGCCGACCAGTCCGGAAGAGCGTTCGGATCGCTCCCTCCGGAGATAGTCGCGCACGAGATCAAGATCGGCGCCGCGGGCCGCGCTGAGCAGATGAACCAGCGGCAACGTCCGCTTCCCCTCGTAGAGGTCGCCGAGTATTTCCTTGCCATACATCCGCTCATCGCCGACATGGTTCAGCAAGTCGTCACGGATCTGGAAAGCGGCGCCGAAATGAAATCCGAACCGCACGATCGGTGCTAGCGATGCTGTTCCACCCGAACCCACGATCGCGCCGACCCGCAGCGGGTGGATGATCGTGTACCAGCACGTCTTGTGCATGATCAAGTGCAGATAGTCCTGCGGCTGAACAGCTTCGAAATTGTCTCGTTGCCAACCGACTTCCATCGCCTGGCCTTCGAGCGTGCGCATCGCCATGGTGTCGAACTCGGCCCACACCAGATCGGCCAGGTCGCGGCCAAGTCGCCGGGTCGCCCGACGCATCACCTGGCCCGCCACCACTGCCAGCGCGTCGCCGGCATTCAGCGCCGCCGCGATACCGTGGGTCGCAGGCAGCGTCGGCCTGCCGCGTCGCATCTCACTGCCATCCACGATGTCGTCGTGGACCAGAAATGCGTTGTACAACAATTCAATCGCAACAGCTAGACCCAATACGTCGTCGCTGCTCGCGCCGAACACCCGGCCAGCCGACAGGCACAAGGCGGGCCGCAGCGCCTTGCCCGGCCGTGATGGATATTCGCGCATCGGAGCGTAAAGCCATTGGCTGGGTTCACCGTCGGGCAACGCGTCCAGCATCGAACGACGAACAACCTTTGCCACCTCGCGTAGCCGACTCTTTTCGGTCCCGCTGCAAACCCGCCGGAAGATCCGCAGCCGCAGCCATTCGAGTACTACGAGCACGAACGGCCGGAGGAGGATCCCGAGACGAGTGGTTCGGGGCCATCGACCCATGTCGTAGCGACGGCGGTCAACCTGTGGACCGATGCGGTTCAAGATCTGGCGAACGACTACTTCGACATAGCCGAGAAGTGGATGGCCGGCGGTGTGCGGTTGAGCGACGTTACGGACTTCAGCCAGAAGGTCACCGGGCGGCTGGTCAGCTCACCGTTGGAGTTCCTGGAAAGAGTGAACCAGCCCCGGTACCCGCGCGGCCGACCGAGCCAGACACAGCAAGGCGGTGCCCAATGACGGCTCCGCGGATGAGAATGCAGCGCACCGCCAACGTGATGCGCGGGGCGCTCCGCGATTTCAACACAATCACGGAGAATGCGTCGAAGACCGATAAAGCCGGCGAGTGGGGGCTCGACGCCTGGGTTCGTGTTATCCACGAACTCGTCGATCTTCAGGTGAGGACGACCGCTGCCGTTCTTCAGGCCGCCATCTCGGGCCCGTGGTGGACGGAACCGGTCGACGACGAGCCGCAACCGTCCGATCCAGTCACGGTGGGCGCGCGAAACTATCCACGGACCTTGCAGGCCGCGTCCCCCTTCGTTCGGATCGGCTTGCCACGGATGGCGATTCCTGCTCATAGCATCGGATTCGATCCGGAGGTGCTGCCCGCCGGAGCCACTGAATTCCGAGTTGTCCTGACGGACTATCGCTTCGTCGGCGCGAACTATAGGGGAACGGTGCACCTGACGCCCGCGACCGACCCCAGGGCGGCACCTGAGGAGAAAGAGGTCATCGTCGGACTGTGAGCAACAGCCCACGCCTGCGTCCCTCACCAGAGGCTTCACCTTGGCCTGACCTCGGTCACGGTCTTTCGGCGCAGGAGACGCTCGACACAGCTCGTCGAAGACAGCAAAACTCGCGACGATGCCAGCCACAATCGGACTATGCGCACGTCGGTGACCCAGCCCACGATCGATGAGCTGCTCGACCGTGCAGTCGAGGCAATCAACCGTGGCGATCGGGCGACTGCCGACGCCCTCGCCGGACAGGTGCTGGCCGTTGACCGCAGCAACCCCGACGCTGAAGAACTGCTCGCGGCGCCCGAAGACAGCGGCGAGATCCGTCGCTTGACAATCCTCTTCGCCGATCTGGTCGATTCCACGGCACTGTCCACCCGCATCGAGCCCGAGATCTATCGCACCGTAGTGGGGCGATATCGCGAACAGGTTCGTGCGGTCGTCGACCGCTACGAGGGTGACATCGAGTCAACGCGTGGCGACGGGCTGTTGGCGGTGTTCGGGCACCCGAAAGCGCACGAGAATGACGTGCGCCGAGCGGTCCAGGCCGGACTCGACATCACACGTCAGGTCAACAGGCTCAGCGAGCGCGTACAGAGCCGGTTCGGGTTCGACATCAGCGTCCGGGTCGGTATTCATCGGGGACTGGTCTACCTCGACACCGCCCATGGCCAGGTC
>JBKOYU010000433.1:0-8661 GCA_046725575.1 Actinomycetota bacterium
CAACAGCACCTTGTCCGCGCTTGCCGACGGCGTCCGCGGTCAGGGCGAGCGGATCGGTCAGGCCACCACCGACGCGAATCAGGTTCTGCTCGAGCTGAATCCGCGCAATGAGACGATACGCGCGGACTGGCGGGCGCTCAAACAGTTCAACGACACGTATAGCGTTGCGGCCCAAGACATCCTGACCACACTCGACGCGCTCAGCACAACCAGCACTACCATCACCAGCCACGCCAATCAGTTGGATGCGTTGCTGCTGGCCACCATTGGGCTCTCCAACAGCGGCATCAGCCTGCTCGCACCGAACCAGGCCAACCTCATCAAGGCCATCAATGTACTCGAGCCGACGACGAACCTGCTGTACAAGTACAACCCGGAATACACCTGTCTACTCATGGGTGCGAAGACCTTGCTGGACACGGGCGGCTACGAAGCGCCCGGCGGCAACGGCCGAACACTGGTGCTGGACACCGCACTGTCGCTCGGAGACGACCCGTACCACTATCCGGACAACCTGCCGATCATCGGTGCCAAGGGCGGACCGGGCGGCAAACCGGGGTGCGGCTCGCTGCCCGATGTCGCAAAGAACTGGCCTGTGCGCAATCTCGTCACCAACACCGGTTTCGGCACCGGGATCGACTGGCGGCCCAACCCCGGCATCGGCTTCCCGGCCTGGGCCAACTACCTCCCTGTCACCCGTGCGGTGCCCGAACCGCCAAGCATCCGCAACCTCTTCGGCGGCCCTGCGATAGGACCGATCCCGTATCCGGGGGCCCCGGCCTACGGTGCGGACCTGTACGCGCCGGACGGCACCCCGCTGTGGCCGGGGCTGCCGGCGGCACCACCCCCGATGGCGCCGAAAGATCCCGGCCCGAGGCCGGGCACCGAGCCGTTCGTGGTCCAGGCGCCCGCACAGATGCAGCCCACACCCCTACCCCCAATCCCATTGCCGCGGGAGGCCGCGCCCGCCCCTTGATCGCCCACCACGTGTGAATCGTTAACTAAGGAGGTAACCCGCCATGCCAGGCATGACAGCCAGGATTCGCCATGATGCGGTGCGTCTTGCCGTCTTCCTGTCTGTGTGCCTGCTCGGCGTGTTCGGATTGTTCGCGGTGTTCGGGGAGCTGCGCTTCGGGGAAGTGACTAAGAGCTACAAGGCCGAGTTCACCAATGTGACCGGGCTGGAAAACGGCGACTTTGTCCGCATCGCCGGTGTCGAGGTGGGCAAGGTCAAAAAGGTTGTGATTCAACCCGACACGACCGCGTCGGTCGAGTTCACCGCGGACGAGTCGGTGGTGCTGACCGAGGGCAGCAGAGCCGTCATCCGCTACGACGACCTCATCGGCGGCCGCTACCTGGCGCTGCAGGAAGGGGCCGGTGGTACCACGAGGCTCAAGCCAGGGGACACGATCCCCTTGGCCCGCACCTCGCCGGCGCTCGATCTCGATGCGCTGATCGGTGGTTTCCGGCCGCTGTTCCGGGCGCTGGATCCGGATCAGGTAAACGCGTTGTCCGGCCAACTGATTCAGGCCTTGCAGGGTCAGGGTGCGACGATCAACTCGTTCCTGGCCCAGACCGCGGCGCTGACGAGCACGCTGGCCGACCGGGATCAGCTGATCGGGGAGGTCATCACCAACCTCAACGTCGTGCTGGGATCGCTCGGTGACCAAAGCGACCAGTTCGGAAAGGCGGTCGATGCGCTCGCCGACCTGGTGAAGACGCTGGAGGAGCGCAAAGAGGACATCAGCAACGGCGTGGCGTACACCAACGCCGCGGCCGCAAGCATCACGGACCTTCTGGCGCAGGCCCGTCCGCCCTTTGCCAAGACGATTCACGAGACAGACCGCGCCGCGGGAATCGTGGTGGCCGATCACGACTACTTCGACAATCTGCTCAACACGCTGCCGGAGGCGTATCAAGCGCTGAACCGGCAAGGCATCTACGGAGACTTTTTCAGCTTCTATCTGTGCGACGTCGTGCTGAAGCTCAACGGCAAGGGTGGCCAACCGGTGTACGTCAAGGTCGCCGGCCAGTCCACCGGGAGGTGCGCGCCGAGGTGAAGTCCTTCAGCGAACGAAACCAGTTCGTCATCGGTGTCGTCGGGCTGGTGCTGACGATCGGTATCGTCTTTGGCTCACTGAATTACGACAGGCTGCCGTTCTTCCAGGGCAAGGAGTACTCGGCCTACTTCGCCGAGGTGGGCGGCCTGACAAACGGTGAGGCCGTGCAGGTTTCGGGCTTCCAGGTGGGCGAGGTCAAGTCCATCGAATTGGACGGACCGCGGGCGCTGGTGAAGTTCACCGTCGCCAAGAACATCCGGCTCGGCGATCGCACCGAGGCGGCGATCAAGACGAGGGGCTTGCTGGGCACGAAGATCCTGGAGGTCACGTCCCGCGGCGATGGCCAACAGGAGGGCACGATTCCCCTCGAGCGCACAACGTCGCCGTATCAATTGCCCGACGCGCTGGGCGAACTGGCGACGACGATCAGCGGCCTGAACACCAATCAGCTGTCTGATTCGCTGAGGGTGTTGGCGGCGACATTCTCCGACACCCCGCCGCAGCTGCGGGTCGCGGTCGAGGGCGTGGCGCGGTTCTCGCAGACCCTCGACGAACGGGATGCGCAGTTGCGGGGGCTGCTCACCAACGCCGACAAGGCCACGACGGTGCTGGCCGAGCGCAGCAACCAGGTCGTGAGCCTGATCGGCAACACCAACGCGCTGCTGATCGAGCTGGAAAGCCAAAGCGCCGCACTGGATCAGATCTCCGGCAACATCTCGGGGCTCAGCCAGCAGCTGCAGGGCTTCATCGCCGAGAACCGCGACACCATGAAACCTGCTCTGGACAAGCTCAACGGCGTTTTGACGATCATCGACAACCGCAAGGAACGTGTGCAGAGGTCGATCAAACTGCTCCAGCAATATTCGATGTCGCTGGGAGAATCAGTGGCATCCGGGCCGTTCTTCAAGACCTACGTGGCCAACCTTCTGCCGGGGCAGTTCGTGCAGCCGTTCATCGACGCCGCGTTCTCCGACCTCGGTTTGGACCCGAACGTGCTTCTGCCGTCGGAGCGCACCGACCCGCAGGTCGGCCAGCCGGGGACACCGGCATTGCCGGTGCCCTACCCGCGGACAGGGCAGGGTGGCGAACCGCGTCTGAATATTCCCGATGCCATCACGGGCAATCCGGGCGATCAGCCGTGTGGTTTGCCTGGCTTGCCGTTGCCGGGCCCCGGCTGCTATCCCTACCGCGAGCCCGTCCCGGCGCCCCCGCCGGGTGGCCCGCCGCCCGGTCCTGCCGCCGAGGCGTCGCCCGGTCTGGAGTCGACGCCGCAGCCGACGCCGAGTCCGGTCTTCGTGCCGGGCCCGGGTGAGGTGCCCCACCTTCCACCCGCGGAGGCCGGACAATGACGCGCGCGCGGATCTTCTTGGCCGCCGCACTTGCCGTGATACTGGCGGGCGGCGCGGTCGTCCTGTTGCGCACCACCGAACGGATCAACCGCACACACGTCGTCGCATACTTCGAGAACAGCAACGGGATCTACGTCGGCGATGATGTTCGCATCGTCGGTGTGCCGGTGGGCAGGATCGAGTCCATCGAGGCGCAGCCCCAGCAGGTCAAGATCTCCTTCTGGTACGACAGCAAGTACAAGGTGCCGGCCGACGCCAAGGCCGCGATCTTGTCGCCGACGCTGGTGACTTCGCGGGCCATTCAACTCACCCCGCCCTACACCAAGGGCCCGGTGATGGCCGCCAACGCGGTCATTCCCCGGCAACGCACCGCGGTTCCGGTGGAGTGGGACGATGTCCGGCAGCAGTTGGCGAAGCTCGCCGAAACGCTGCAGCCGACCGAGCCCGGCGGCGTGAGCCCGCTGGGGTCACTCATCAACACCACCGCCGACAACCTGCGTGGTGAGGGTGCAAACATTCGTGACACCGTCATCAAGCTGTCGCAAGCGGTTTCGGCCCTCGGCGATCACAGCACTGATATCTTCTCCACGGTCAAGAATCTAGCGATCCTGGTATCTGCGCTACAGGACAGCACCAACTTGATGCGCCAGCTCAACCAGAACCTGGCGACCGTGACCGGCCTGCTCGCCAACGATCCCGACGAGGTGGCCAACGCCGTCCGCGATCTCAACAACGTCGTAGGCGAGGTACAGACGTTCGTGGCCCAGAACCGCGAAGCGCTGGGCACCACGTCGGACAAGTTGGCAGGGGTGACTCAGGCGTTGACCGACAGCCTCGCCGACATCAAGCAGTTCCTGCACGTGGCGCCCAACACTTTGCAGAACTACGTCAACATCTGGCAACCCGCCCAGGGCGCGGTGAGCAGCGTGCCGATGCTCAACAACTTCGCCAACCCGATTTCCTTCCTGTGCGGCGCTGTTCAGGCGGCCTCCCGCCTGGGAGCCGAGCAGTCGGCGAAGCTGTGCGTGCAATACCTGGCGCCGATCATCAAGAACCGCCAGTACAACTTCCTGCCCCTCGCGCAGAACGTCTTCGTGGGTGCCACGACGCGGCCGAATGAGCTCACCTACACCGAGGACTGGCTGCGGCCGGATTACATTCCGCCGCAACCTGTTTCGCCGCAGTCACCGCTGCCAGCGGAGGTGCAGCCGTCAGCGCCGGCCACGGGTCCCCCGGTGGCAGCAGGGGGTCCCCCGCTCGCCGCTGAGGCAGCGGCGACTGGGGGTATGCCCATCACGCCGAACCCGGCTGACGGCCTGCAGGGGCTGATGGTGCCACCTGGGCCCACGCGCGAGCCGGGGAGAGTGGGACCATGATGCGGGCCAAGACGTTTCGCGCAGCGGCCGTCGCGGTCGGGCTGGCAATCGTGCTGTCCGGGTGCGGCTGGCGAGGGCTGAACTCGATTCCATTGCCGGGCGTTCAGGGCGCGGGACCGGGGGCATTCACCATTCAGGCGCAGATGCCAGATGTGGACAACATCGAGCCGAATTCCCGCGTCCGCGTCGGTGATGTGAATGTCGGCAGCATCAAGCGGATCGAGCGTCAAGGCTGGCATGCACTGGTGACGATGGAGCTCAACCGTGACGTCGATCTGCCCGCGAATGCGACGGCGAAGCTCGGTCAAACCAGCCTGCTGGGGTCACTTCACATCGAGCTGGCGCCGCCGACCGACGTGCCGCCCGAGGGCAAGCTGCACGAAGGCTCGCTGATTCCCTTGTCGTCATCGAGTGCATATCCGAGCACCGAGCAGGCGCTGGCCGCGGTTGCACTGCTGCTCAACGGCGGCGGCATCGGCGATATTCAGGACATCACCGAGGCGTTGAGCACCGCGTTTACCGGTCGCGAGAACGATCTGCGCAGCCTGATCGAGCAGCTCGACAAGGCAATCGGCTACCTCGACGACCAGAAACACGACATCATCGCCGCGTCGGAGAGCCTGAACAACCTGATCGGTCAGTTTGCCGCGCAAAAGCCGGTGGTGGACAAGGCATTACGGACGATCCCGGATGCGCTGGCAGTGCTGAGAGACCAGCGCAACAACCTGGCCGAGGCGCTCGCACAGCTGGGCAAGTTCAGCGCGCTGGCCGCCGACTCGGTCAACCAAACGAAGGAGGCATTGGTTCAAGAGCTCAAGGACCTCGGGGCGGTGCTGGAGCAACTGGCCAAGGCCGGTCCTGCGCTGACCCGTGCACTGAGTTTTCTGCCCACCTTCCCGTTCCCCAAGGAGACGCTCACCAACTGGATGCGGGGCGACTACGCCAACCTGACGTTGATCGTCGACCTGACGTTAAGCCGGATCGACTCCGGATTCTTCACCGGAACGCGGTGGGAGTGCCATTTGACGTGGTTGGAACTGCAGTGGGGCCGCACCATCGGTCAGTTCCCCAACCCGTGCATCGCGGGCGGCCCGGGTACGGCGGGCAACCCGTTGGTCGCTCCGTACCGCTGGGACCAGGGGCCGTAGCATGCGTTTAACCCGGCAAATCCTCATCCAGATGGCGATCTTCGCCGTCATAGCGACCACTGCCCTGGCGATCATGGTCTTGGCGTACATGCGGTTGCCCGCCTTCCTCGGCATCGGCCAGTACCGCGTGACCGTGGAGTTGCCCGAGACGGGCGGGTTGTACCCGAGGGGCAATGTCACGTATCGCGGCGTGGAGGTCGGCGAGGTGAAAAGCGTTGAGCTGACCGACACCGGTGTCGCGGCGGTGCTGTCGCTGAACGCTGACGTCAAGATTCCCGCCGACGTCGAAGCCGAGGTGCACAGCGTGTCCTCGGTCGGCGAGCAGTATGTCCAGTTGCTCCCGCGCAGCGGCGAGGGTCCGGCGTTGAAGAACGGCGACGTGATTCCGATGGATCGCACGACGGTTCCCACGGATATCAACGCGGTCTTGGACGACACGAACCGTGGCCTGGAGGCGATCCCGCGCGAGAACCTGAAGACGGTCATAGACGAGGCCTATATCGCGGTCGGCGGGCTGGGGCCGGAACTGCGCCGACTAGTCACCGGGAGCTCCGCGCTGGCCATCGACGCCCGCAAGAACCTCGACCCGCTGACCACGCTGATCGACCAGTCCAAGCCGGTGCTGGACACTCAGACCGACACCGCGGGTTCGATCCAGGCGTGGGCGGCGAATCTGGCGAGTATCAGCGGTCAGCTGCAGAGCCAGGATCCGGCCGTGGCGGGGATTCTCGACAAGGGCCCTGGGGCCGCCGACGAGGTGCGGGCGTTGTTCGACCGGCTGCGGCCCACGCTGCCGATCGTGCTGGCCAACCTGGTCAGCATCGGGGAGGTGGCCGTCACCTACCAGCCGAGTCTCGAACAGTTGCTCGTGCTGCTGCCTCAGGGCACCGCGGTCACGCAGGCCGTCGGCGTTCACAAGCGGAACACGAAGCAGGACTACGAGGGCGATGCCTTGGTCTTCAACCTGAACCTGATGATCCCTGCGCTGCCGGCGCCGATACCGCTGCCGCCGCAGCAGCTGCCGCCGCCGTGCACGACTGGCTTCCTGCCCGCCCAGCAGCAGCGGGTGCCCACCTTCGAGGACTATCCCGACAGGCCGCCGGGCGACGTCTACTGCCGGGTGCCGCAGGACGCGCCGTTCAACGTGCGCGGCGCCCGCAACCTGCCCTGCATCACTGTGCCCGGCAAACGCGCCCCGACGTGGCAGCAGTGCGAAAGCGACGAGTACTACGTGCCGCTCAACGACGGCTACAACTGGAAGGGCGATCCGAACGCCACACTGTCCGGGCAAGCGATCCCGCACGTGCCCCCGGCGGTGCCACCTGCGCAAGCCGCTCCGCCGCCGGGTCCGGCGCCGCCGCCACTAGCGGCCGCCGAATACGACCCAGCCACCGGCACGTACGTTGGACCGGACGGACGTGTGTACACACAGTCCAACCTGGCCCGCAGTGCCGCAGAGGAGCAAACATGGCAGACGATGCTGCTGCCCCCGACGGGGAGCTGAGCAAGTCGACGGCCACCGAAGAGACATCGAGCGCCACCGAGCCGGACGCTGGCGGTAGCGAGATCTCCGACGCGTCCGTGACCGACAAGGCCACAGACGGCGACGAGGACACCGCCGACTACGACGAGGAAGCGTCCGACGAAGAAGCCCTCGACGGAGAAGCCGCGGCCCCCAAGCCGCGGATGTCTCACCTGCGGCTGGCACTGATCGCCGGACTGGCCCTGGTGGTGGTGCTGGCCGGACTGACCGGCTGGCTGGGGTTCCGCACCTACCAGTCGCATCAGACCGACGAACAACAAAAGCTCTTCCTCCAAGTCGGCCGCCAGGGTGCGCTGAACCTGACCACGATCGACTGGCAGCACGCCGACCAGGACGTGCAGCGCATCCTCGACTCCGCGACGGGGACCTTCTACGACGACTTCCAGAAGCGTGCGCAGCCGTTCGTCGAAGTCGTCAAGCAGGCACAGTCCAAGTCGGTCGGCACCATCGCCGAGGCCGGTTTGGAGTCCGAATCCGATAACGGCGCTCAGGTGTTGGTCGCGGTGACGGTCAAGACGTCGAACGCCGGCGCGCCCGAACAAGCGCCACGCGCCTGGCGGATGCGCATATCGGTGCAGAAGGTCGGCGACGAGGCCAAGGTGTCCAACGTTAAGTTCGTGCCGTGAGCAAGCACAGCCAAGACCAGACCACAGAGGAAGAAACCGTCGTGCCTTCTGACACCGATACCGAGCAGGTCGAAGACAAGGCTGCCGACGAGCCGACCGAAGCCGACGAGCCGACCGAAACCGCCGAAACGGCATCGGAATCCGCCGAGCCGGAAAAGCCCAAGCGGCGCATCCAATGGGCGCGGGTGTTCGCCTACGGTGTGCTGCCTGCCCTGGCGCTTCTGCTGGCGATGGGCGCGGGATACCTGAAATGGATGGACAATTCGGTGCGCGACAGCGACAGCGCGCGCGTCGAGTCGATGCAGACCGCCAAGGACAGCACGATCGCGATGCTGTCGTACAAGCCCGACACTGTGGAGCAACAGCTCGGCGCGGCCCGCGACTTGCTGACGAGCGACTTTCGTGACCAGTACACCTCGCTGACCAACAACGTGGTGATCCCGGGTGCCAAGCAGAAGCAGATCTCTGCAGTGGCAACGGTTCCGGCGACGGCCTCGGTGTCCGCCGACCCCCGCCACGCCGTGGTGCTGGTGTTCGTCAACCAGACCGTGATCGTCGG
>JBKOYU010001123.1:0-6691 GCA_046725575.1 Actinomycetota bacterium
CAGTCCCGCCCGTGCGACCACGATGCCGTCGAGATCACCGTTGCTAACCCTGTTCAACCTGGTATCAAGGTTGCCTCGTAGGGGGCGGATTTCCAAACCGAGACCCAATGCTCTAAGCTGTGCGGCCCGTCGCGGGCTCGAGGTACCGATCACCGACCCAGCAGGCAACTCTCCGAGCACCATCCCGTCCCGGGCCACGAGGGCGTCCCGAGGGTCCTCTCGCGGGGGTATCGCGGCGATGTTGAACCGTGGGTCGGGTGCGGTCGGCAAATCCTTGTAGGAGTGCACGGCCATGTCCACGCGGCGCTCGTGGATGGCCTCGCGCAGGGCGGCGGTGAAGACGCCGACGCCGATGTTCGCGATCGGTCCCGTCGACCGGTCACCTTCGGTGGAGATGATGACCAGTTCGGCGGCGTGCCCATTGGCCGCGAGGGCGTCTTTGATGGCACCGGCCTGCGTCTTCGCCAACAGGCTGCCCCGGGTGCCTATCCGGATTACTGGGTGTCTTTGGATCAAGCTCTACTCGGTCTTGTCGAGATCTGTTGTCACCAAAGGCAATTCGCCCGCAGCGACGGCGTCGACGGCCTGCTGGTCGAGCTCGAACAACTCGCGCAGAGCCTCGGCGTAGCTGTCACCGCCTGGCGCGCTGGCCAACTGTTTGACCCGCACCGTCGGCGCGTGCAGCAGCTTGTCGACGACGCGGCGGACGGTCTTGGCGACCTCGTCACGGTACGCGGCGTCGAGCCCGGGCAGCCGGTTGTTCAGCCGCAGCAACTCGGCCTCGACCACGTCTGCGGCGCGCTGCCGCAGCGCCGTCACGGTCGGGGTCACCTCTGCCATCCGCTGACTGGCCAGGTAGTTGGCAACTTCGGCGGCGACGATCGTGCGGGCGGCCTCGGCGTCAGAGGCCGCGGCGCGGGCGGACGGTTCCCGCTGAATCCGGTCCATGTCGACCACGAACACGCCGGGAAGACCGGCGACCGCCGGATCCACGTCGCGCGGCATGCCGAGATCGCAGATCACCAGCTGCCTGGGCTCGTGCCCGTGAGCGAGGCCACGATGCACATCCGCGAGCGAAACCACCGGTCGAACCGCGCCCGTGCAGCAGACGACGACGTCAGCGTCGGTGAGAACGGGCGGCAGGTGGTCGAACGGGAAAGCGTCCGCGGCGACGCCGAGTTCCCGGATGTTGTGGGCGAGCCTCTTCGCGCGGGGCAACGTCCTGTTCACCACGTGGATCTTCTCGACGCCCACGCGCGCCAGATGCTTGGCCGACAGCGCGCCCATCGAGCCGGCGCCGACAACGACCGCGGTGCGGCCCGCCAGGCCGTCGAGTTTGGTTTCGGCCATGCCGAGCGCCACCGACACCACCGAGGCGCCTGCCGAGTCGATGCCGGTCTCGGAGTGCACCCGCTTGCCGACCGACAGCGCGCGCTGCGACAGGTCGTGCAGGGTGCGGCCGACGGTGTGGTTGGCCTCGGCGGTGGCGTAGGCCCGGCGGACCTGGCCGAGCACCTGCTGCTCGCCGATGACCGCGGAATCCAGTCCGCTGGCCACGGCGAAGAGGTGCTCGACGGCCGCTTCCGCGTACCGCACGTAGGCGTACTTCGTTAGGTCGTTGAGCGACATGCCGGAGTGTTCTGACAGCACAGAGCCGATCACCGACAGGCCGCCGTGGAACGCCTCGACGACGGCGTAGACCTCGACGCGGTTGCAGGTGGACAGCACCATGGCCTCGGTCACCAACGAGGACTGCAGCACCTGGTCGACGATCTTGGTTTGATCGGACTCGTCGGTGCTCAATTGCTCCAGCACCGACACCGGCGCGCTGCGGTGCGAAACCCCGAAAAGCAATACGCTCACGGCTTCATCACCACGTCATCCACGGTAGTCGTTTACCAGCTGGGCTACCAAATTTGCTCTACTGGTAGGGAACCCCAAGATCCGCCCGCAAGCGGGGCTCGTCGACCTCCCAGTAGCTGTGCTCGGCGCCGTCCAACAGCACTACGGGAAGCCGGTCGCCGAACTCGGCACGCAGCGCGGAATCGCCTGCCGCGGCGGCGGCGTCGACGTCGGTGACGGTCAACTCGAAGCCCAGCTCGTCAGCCAATCGCTTAAGGTGCGTTGCCGCCCCCGAACAGATCGTGCAGCCCTCACGTGTGAGCAATTCCACCCGCCGGTTCACCCCGCAAGTATGGCTACCCCGTGACCTAGTGTTAATCCGTGTCCGATTCCGTTGACGACGTGGAACAGACGCTCGCGGGCGAGGCCAGCGCCGAAGCGGCCGTCACCGAATTGGCCGTCGAGACCGTCACCACGCCGCCTCCCCCGCCGCCGGATCTGACCGCCGCGGCGTTCTTCGACGTCGACAACACGCTGGTGCACGGCTCGTCGCTGGTGCACTTCGCCCGCGGGCTGGCTGCCCGCAAGTACTTCACCTACGGTGATTTGGGCCGATTCATCTACGCGCAGGCCAAGTTTCAGCTCATTGGCCGGGAGAACAGCGACGACGTGGCCGCCGGAAAGCGCAAGGCGCTGGCGTTCATCGAGGGCCGCTCCACCGCCGAGCTGGAGGCGCTCGGCGAGGAGATCTACGACGAGATCATCGCCGACAAGATCTGGCCGGGCACCAGGGCGCTGGCCCAGATGCACCTCGACGCCGGCCAGCAGGTGTGGCTCGTCACCGCGACGCCCAACGAACTGGCCGCGACGATCGCCAAGCGGCTCGGGCTGACCGGCGCGCTGGGCACCGTCGCCGAATCGGTCGACGGGGTGTTCACCGGCAGGCTGGTCGGCGACATCTTGCATGGCACCGGCAAGGCGCACGCCGTGCGGTCGCTGGCCATCCGCGAGGGGCTGAACCTGCGGCGCTGCACCGCCTACTCCGACAGCTTCAACGACGTCCCGATGCTGTCCCTGGTCGGCACGGCCGTCGCGATCAACCCCGACGCCGACCTGCGTGACCTGGCCCGCGAGCGGGGCTGGGAGATTCGTGACTTCCGCACCGCGCGCAAGGCCGCCCGTATCGGCGTGCCGTCCGCGCTGGCGCTCGGCGCGGTCGGCGGGGCATTGGCAGCGATTGTTTCACGACGCCAAGACGGCACCTGAGAGGTCGCGCCGCCGGGGGGCAAATTAGCCGCTGATAGGCTCGCGCCGCTAACACCTGGAGGGGAAGAACGACCAGCATGAGCACCCGAAGACGATGGCGAGTGAGGATCGCAGCGAGGAACGAGCGAGGACCGGAGCGAGCGGGAGTCGAGTAATGAGCATCGCTGAAGACATCATTGGAACCCACTACCGGTATCCCGACTACTTCGAGGTCGACCGGGAGAAGATCCGTGAGTTCGCGCGGGCCGTCAAGGACGACCATCCGGCCCACTACAGCGAGGAAGCCGCTAAGGAGTGCGGCTACGACGCGCTGATCGCCTCACTGACGTTCCTGGCGGTCGCCGGCCGCAAGGTCCAGCTGGAGATCTTCAACCAGTTCGACGTGCCGATCAACATGGAGCGGGTGCTGCACCGCGACCAGAAGATCGTCTTCCATCGCCCGATCCTCGCCGGCGACAAGCTGTACTTCGACTCCTATCTCGATTCGGTGACCGAGTCGCACGGCGCAGTGGTCACCGAGATCCGCGGCGAGGTGACCGACGCCGAAGGCAAGCCGGTGCTCACCAGCGTGGTCACGGTGATGGGCGAGGCCGCGTCCGACACCGAGGCCGACGAGGTGAGCGCGCAGATCGCCGCGGCGCGCGATGCTGCGATCGCGAAAATGATTGCCGGGCAAAGCTCGAAGAAGAGCTAGGCTCAGCCGAAGAAGGTGTTCCTGCGGTTCGCCAACAGCTGGTACAGCGTCTGCTGGATGGTTTCGCGGACCTGGTCGGTGAGTTCGAACGTGACCATCGGATCCTCGGCGGCCGACTCGTCATAGTCGGCGGTTGGGATCGGCTCGCCGAATTGGATGTGCCACTTCGACGGCAGCGGCACCATTCCGACGGGCCCGGCCAGCGGGAACAGCGGGGTGACCGGGAAATACGGCAACCCGAACAGCCGGGCCAGCAGCTTGACGTCGGCGATCATCGGGTAGATCTCCTCGGAGCCGACGATCGAGCACGGCACGATCGGCGCCTTGGTCCGCAGCGCGGCCCCGACGAAGCCGCCGCGGCCGAAGCGCTGCAGCTTGTAGCGATCCTTGAAGTGCTTGCCCAGGCCCTTGTAGCCCTCCGGGAAGACGGCGGTCAGCTCGCCGGCGGCCAGCAGCCTGTGCGCGTCGGCAGTGCACGCCATGGTGTGGCCGGCCTTGCGCGCGGCGTGACCGATCATCGGCATGTCGAACACCATGTCGGCGGCCAGTAGGCGCAGGTCCCGATGCGTCGGGTGATGGTCATGCACCGCCACCGACGTCATCAACCCGTCGAACGGCAGCACGCCCGCATGGTTGGCGACCACCAACGCGGCGCCGGATTTCGGCAGGTTTTCAATCCCGCTGACCTCCACCCGGAACCACGACTTGAAAAACACTCTTAGCAAAGGCAAAAAGATTGCGTTGTTAAGGTGGGTGTCGAAGCCGAACTCATCGACGGTGTAGTCGCCCATCATTCGCTTGCGGATGAACTCCGCCGCCGCGGCGACCCGCTTGGCGAGTTCGGATGGCGTCTCCTCGACGGTGTGGGTGCCCGCGACGGCGCCACGCCGCTGGTCGATCTCGCGGACGACGGCGGCGATCTGCTCGGCAGAAGCGCGGCCGCCCGAGTCCGTGAGAAGCGAAGGATGTCGGCGCGAGCTTTCGGCACGCGCCGCAGCAGCGCGCCGCCCCGCCGACGATCGGCCCGAATTAGAGTGCAGCGGAATGACTTTGGCTTTGGGCTCGCCCGCCACGTTGTTACCTTCTCCCCACCCGATTTGAAAATATTGTTCTAGCGTCCCCATCGTTGCGCCGCCGACACGGCGCGACTCTCCATTGAGCGTACCCATCGAGGGTCGATGATCGGAGTCAATCCGCGACCTCGGACGTAATCGTCAAAGGCCTCTGCGGTAGACCATTTAGGGCTATAGCCAAGGTCATTTCGCATCCGCGATGTGTCCATCACCCGGCCGTAACTCAAATAGTCAAGCTGCTCGCGATCGAGTTCAGTGTAGCGAGTTGCGCGCCTTAGCGAATCCACCGCCCACAACGCCGAGCGCGGCACCGGCAGCGGGATTCGGCCCGATCGCCGGATCGCCTGACTCATCATGATGATTCCGGGCGCACCGATGTTGTACGTGCCCGCCTTGCCTGCCATGGTGGCGCGCTCCAGCGCGCCGAGCGCGTCCTGCTCGTGTAGCAGCTGCAGCCGCGCATCGTGGCCGATGATCGTCGGCACCACGGGCCCGGCCAGGTACCGCGACAGCGCGGTGTCCATCGCGGGGCCGATCATGTTGGCCAGCCGCAGAATGCTGACCGCGATGTCGGGTCGGCGCCGGCCCAGCCCGCGGGCGTAGCCCTCGATGTCGATGCTGTCGCGGGCGAAGCCCTCGCCCGGTGGCCTGCGGCGGCTGCTGCTCTCGGTGAACAGCACCGGATCGCGCGAGCTCGAGCCGTACACCTCGGAGGTCGACTTGAGCACGACGCGGCGGACCGACGGCGCCTTCTGACAGGCCGCAAACAACTGGATCGCGCCCATCACGTTGAGTTCCTTGAGCGCTGCGCGCCCGCCCGAGCGCGGCGCGTAGGAGGCCGCCGCGGCGTGCACCACGGTGTCGACGTCGCCGTTGCGGATGACCTTGGCGATGAACGGGTTACGGATGTCGGCGCGGACGAACTCCGCGCGGCCCATGCGTCGCAGCAGGTCCTTGCTCGGCGCGATCGCGTCGACCGCGATGACGTGGTTGATCAAAGGGTTCTGCGCGAGCCGGGCGGTCAGATATCCGCCAAGGAATCGGCATGCCCCCGTGACCAGGACGACCTTCGGATAGTGGACGGTGTCGCGCGAGTCGGACCCGTTCGATTGGCCCCCGGAATCCATCTGGACAGACTAGCGGCCGAGCGTGAAAGCTACTTGCCGAGTTTTCTGCGCTGCACCCGGGTGCGACGAAGCAGCTTGCGGTGCTTCTTCTTCGACATGCGCTTACGCCGCTTCTTGATGACTGAACCCATGAACTCCGCTACCTAATGTTTCCAAGCCTGTTGACCCGCACACCTTACCTGGGCGGCCTAGGTAAACGGAAAATCAGGCTGCCGCACAGCGGGCGCCGGGATGCGGCATCGAAACTGTTGTTAACGCGCGGAAGTGCGAGTGGAACGCACCATAACTACAGTTTCGAGCGCCATGTGCTCGCCGATGTCCGGTTTCTCCGGCGACCTAGCCCGCGTCGAAGTACGAGCTCTCCAACATGTCGTGGACAGCCTTGGCGTGCACCCGGAAGGAGCGTCCGACGCGGACGGCGGGCAACTCGCCGTTGTGCACCAACCGGTACACCGTCATCTTGCTGACTCGCATCAGGCTCGCCACCTCGGCGACCGTAAGAAATTGAGCTCGTGGCGGCTGACCGTCGGTAGGGCCGGCGTCACGCGCCGCCTTTCCACTAGCCGAATCCCGCGCCGATGGCCCGTTCATAGACGTCATCGCAACCCAATCCATCAGGCACGGGCAGTTCCAGCGGCTTCCCCACCGCTGGCACCAACCCGTGCTTACCACTGGGAGAATAGCGTGGC
>JBKOYU010000891.1:0-1714 GCA_046725575.1 Actinomycetota bacterium
GCCGATCACCATCCTGTCGGAAAGTGAAAGCTGGAATCTGCTGGCGAGTGTGGCGCTGGGGCGGCTTGTCACCAGCGTCGACGGCCAACCCGAGATCTTTCCGGTCAACTTCGTCGTCCAGCACCGCACCGTGCTGTTCCGCACCGCGGAGGGCACGAAGCTGGTTAGCGCCGCGATCAACAATCGCGTGCTGTTCGAGGCCGACGACCACAACGTTGCCGAAGGCTGGAGCGTGATCGTCAAGGGCGCGGCCCGCATCCTGCACGCTGACGAGGAGATCGAAGACGCCGAGCGCGCCCAGCTGCTGCCGTGGACCGCGACGGTGAAGCAGCACTACGTTCGTGTGAAGCCATTGGCAATCACCGGCCGCCGTTTCCGGTTCGGCCCCGGGTAGCCCCGGCTCACCGAAGCGCTGAGGCGTCTCAACCCCTCGTATTGGACGGAATTGCGGTGGTGGACATCGCCTTTCGGACTGGATCAAGGTGTGCTATCGACCGCGCGCGTGTCTTCGTCGGAGGCTAGCCACGTCGACGTGGCCGGCTGCCCAGCGATTGCCGCGGACCGATCCAAGATCCTCGTGATGTCCACGCATGGTCAAGAGACGACAACGTGATAGCATTGATATCAGGAGGTGGGGCGAGGATGCCAGATGTCCTGATTAGAGGTTTGTCAGAAGCCGCAGTCGCCCGTATCGACGCCGACGCCGCAGCGCATGGACTTTCCCGCAACGAGTATCTGCGCCGCAGGTTCGAAGGCGAGCGATCGCCCTCCACGGGAGGCCGACTCACCGTCGAAGACCTGCGCCGCGCTGCTGCCGCTGCCAAGGATCTTAATGATCCGCAGGTAATGGAGGCTGCGTGGCGGTAACCACGTGGCTCATCGACAAGTCGGCATACACCCGCTTGGCGGAATCCCCCGATGCGCAGGCCTGGATAGACCGCATCGAACGTGGCATGGTGCGCATCAGCACCATCACCCGACTTGAAGTTGGGTACTCGTTCCGGACCGCCGCCGAAGCACACCACGAGTCTGTCTCAGCGCCGCTTGCCCTTATGCCGGTTGCATACCTCACCCCAGCGGTGGAAGATCGCGCAGTTGAGGTGCAGCTACTGTTGGCCGATCGCGGTCAGCATCGCGCACCATCGATCCCCGACCTTCTCGTCGCGGCACTCGCCGAAATATCTGGCCTCACAGTCTTGGCCTTTGACAAGGACTTTGAGCTGATTGCGCAGATCACGGGGCAGCCGGTCCACCGGCTCCGCGTCGCCACGTAACCGTATTGGACTCATGGTGAAGTGCGGCGGCGTGACCGCGTTGGGCTTGTCTCCGTTCAGGAATCAACCCTCGGCGGCCGGGTTCACCACCGCCTCGCATCCGGCCTGGCTCAGCGCCGCACCGATCATGGCGGCCAGCCCGGCAGTTCCGCCGCGGTTGGAACCGAAGGCAACCAGCACGCGCATCATCGGCTCCTCGGCGTGGGTGTTGACTCGGCGTTGGCCTTGATCTGATTCAAAGTCGCGCGCATGATGTGCCCGACGAACGGCCGGATCAGCCACCAATAACGCAGGAATCGCCTGCGTGATTCGGGATCCGTTGTGACGGTGCGGCATTCGTAACTGAGCAGGGTGGAGTTTCCGCCGTAGGGCAGTACGGAGAAGTTCGCGGCGATCTTCCCCCAGCCTGGCTCCGCGAATCGGCTGAACTCGGCCTGGGC
>JBKOYU010000945.1:0-1952 GCA_046725575.1 Actinomycetota bacterium
ATCTACGGGCTGCTGCTGGTGAACAGCTTTGCCTTCCAACAACAACGGGGCGCCAGCGCATTGGCCACCGCGTTCTGGTTCCTGCCGCTGCCGGTGACCTATCTGGTCTTCATCCCGGCGGTCAACGCGCTTGCCCACCGCACCGGGCCGCGGCTGCTGATCACCGCCGGGCTGGTGCTGATGGCGTCCGGGATGGCGCTCTACGCGGCGGCCGGGCCGCAGGCCGCCATCTGGCTCATCGAGTTGTCGTTCGTGCTCGCCGGCACCGGCCTCGCGCTGACCACCAGCCCGGCCATCGGGCTGGCCATGTCGTCAGTGCCGGTGCAACGCGCCGGTCTGGCGTCCGGAGTGGTGAATCTGGCCCGGCTCGTGGGTATCACTGTCGGTGTCGCGGTGTTGGGTAGTGGCATGGCCGCTATCGGAGGCGCCGACGGTGCGCGGATCGCGACCATGCTGGGAGGGCTGGTCCAGTTGATCGGCGCCGCGGTCGCGCTGCGATGGGCCCGCGGCGAAGCCCCCGCACCGATGCAAAAGGAGGTATCCCATGCGTAACGCCGCCGAGCTTCCGACAGGCGGCGACGCCGACATCGCCGCGGTGGCCTCGCTGCTTGCCGATCCGGCGCGGTGCAAGGTGCTGCTCGCCCTGGACGACGGGCGCGCGCTGCCTGCCAGCGTGCTCGCCGACGAAGCGGGCATCAGCAGGCCGACCGCCAGCAGCCACCTGGGCAAGCTGACCGACGCCGGGCTGCTCACCGTCGAAACTCACGGCCGGCACCGCTACTACCGACTGGCCGGTCCGGAAGTCGGCGAGCTGCTCGAACAGCTGGGGCGCCTCGCACCGTCACGACCCGTCAGATCGCTGCGGGAAGGCACCCGCGCGGCGCGCCTGCGCTCGGCGCGCACGTGCTACGACCACGTCGCAGGCCGCCTCGGTGTGGCCGTGATGGGCAGCCTGTTGGATCGCCAGGCGCTCGTCGGCGGCGACGGTCGCTACGATCCGGACCGCCATGACGCGCTGAGCAGCCCGGGCCACGACATTCGCTACGAGCTGACCGACACAGGACGGGACTTTCTCACCGACGTCGGCGTCGAAATACCAACGGGCCCAAGGCAGCTCGTGCGGTACTGCGTCGACTGGACCGAGCAGCGGCACCATCTGTCGGGCGGACTGGGCCGCGCCGTGTTCGATCGGTTCCTGTCCGCGGGCTGGGTGAAACGGGTGCCGCGCGGGCGGGCGCTGACGGTCACCCACGACGGCCGCACCGCGCTGGCCGACGCTTTCGGCATCGACTGGGCCATCTAGCTCGATAGCCCCGAGCGACCGCTTTTGCACGGCTTCTCGCGGCATGTCGGCGTACAGACACGGTCGCTCGCGCGAGCGGGCAACGCTAGCGGGACGCCTTCTTGCGTTCGATGTCGGCCAGCGCCGCGGCCAGTTCCGCGCGCTGGGCCGCCGAAGTCTCCCACGCCAGTTGCCGGTTCTTGACGACCTTGGCCGGCGCGCCGACGGCAATCGAATAGTCGGGGATGTCGCCCTTGACCACCGCGTGCGACCCCAACACGCAGCCGCGGCCGACCGTGGTGTTGCGCAGGATGGTGACCTTGGTAGCGATCCAGGTGTCCGGCCCGATCCGCACCGGGCCCTTGACGATGCCCTGGTCCTTGATCGGCATGTTGATGTCGTCCATCTTGTGGTCGAAGTCGCACACGTAGACCCAGTCCGCCATCAGCACCGAGTCGCCCAGTTCGATGTCGAGATAGGTATTGATGACGTTGTCACGGCCGAGTACGACCTTGTCGCCGAAACGCAGCGAGCCCTCGTGGCAGCGGATCGTGTTCTTGTCGCCGATATGCACCCACCGGCCGATCTCCATCGTGGACAACTCGGGCGTCGCCTGGATCTCCACACCTTTGCCGAGGAACACCATGCCGCGGGTGATGATGTGCGGGTT
>JBKOYU010000008.1:0-2339 GCA_046725575.1 Actinomycetota bacterium
GCGTGGAACGTGCCAGGAACAGCCTTCATCGTTCTGGTCGCGGTGGGAGCCGACTACAACCTGCTGTTGATCTCGCGCATCCGCGACGAGGCGTCCCGAGGAATGCGCACAGCGGTGATCCGCACCGTGGGCGCGACGGGCGGCGTGATCACCTCCGCCGGAATCATCTTCGCCGCGTCCATGTTCGGCCTGACCTTCGGCAGCATCGCGGGGATGGTGCAGGTCGGGTTCATCATCGGTGTCGGATTGCTGCTGGACACCTTCCTGGTGCGCACGGTGACCGTGCCGGCGCTGGCCGTCCTGGTGGGACGGGCGAACTGGTGGCCGTCGAAGAACCTGAAGCCCCTGCACGGGGAGCTAGATCATTCTCGGCCCGCCGAAGCCAGGAACGGTGCCGATCGGAATGAGCGCCAAGGCGACGACGAGAACGACGAACAGCCGCAGCACTTTTGGCGACGGTGGTTGCTCAATCTCCGACCTGCGCGCCGCGAACACCAGATAAACGATCGCGACGTCGAACGACACGACGATCAGCCAACGTGTCCAATCGAAGCCGGTCAGGAATACCGGTACGACCAACACCAGCCCGGCGACCACCCAGGGGATTCTGCCGCGGAACTCGTCAGTGAAGGCGCGCAACGGAACTCCTGAGAAAGTGCTGACGCCATACATCGTCGCGGCGAACGCCGCGGCACCGCACACCAACGAGGCGGCGAGGCCGACCACCCCGATGTTCGCGACAATCCGCATGGCGTCGACGATCCCGTAGTCGTAGATCGGCATGACGTTGCGGCACACCCAGTCGTGATAGTCGGTTTGACTCGGTTGTCCGCCAAACACATACTGCGCCAGCGTCGGCAGCGACGTGATCGTTGCCAACGGGTTGGGCATCGTGTGATGCGGTACCGCAGAACACAGCTGAGAGGCGACGTCGTGACGGCCGAACGCCGCCACGACAACCGCGGTGAGGACGCCCGGCATGACAGCCAGGAGCACGCCACGACGCCGGGAAGTCCCCAGCGCGCCGCCAAGGACGACGATCGCCAGCACGGCGCCCAGCGCGAACTGCAGCCCGATGGCCTCATGCACGAGTGTCAACGCCGCGATAACGACGCCGTAGGCCGTGCACCATGCCAACGAGGCCGCCCGGGAGCGCGCGAACGCCAACGCCACGGTGAATACCGCCAGCGCGGCCGCACCGAACAGGTCCGGCCGGGCAGAGTATGCGGCGAACAGGATTCCGAACGGCAGCAATGGAATCAGTATCGCGACCATCAGCCTGCGCTCGGACCGGCGCCGAGCGAACAACACGACACCCATGACCAACGCAAGGGCACCCAGATAGATCGCCGTCGACAGCCAGCGCAGTCCGAGCGCGGCCGCGAAGTAATGTCCGGGAACGAGCCCGACCAATTCACCGGCCAGCCCACGACGGACGAACCCGAAGGTGTAGTCGACGGCGTAGTAGGACATCCAGTAGACGTCGAGCGGAACCATATTGACCGCGAAGCACAGCACGGCCGTCGACCAGATCGCAATCGCGACGGCGACGCCGACATACAGCAGCGGGCGCGCGCCCTGATTCGATTTGAGACTCAGGTTCGTCAATGGATGAGCCCTAATGAACAGTGGTAGCGGACAGATTCAGGTCGGCCAATGCACCACGCGCCAGCTCGCGCGTCGACGCTGCGGTGTTCTCCGCACCGCACTGGTACGCGACGACAGTGAGGAACCGGCCGCCGTTGATCGTTCCGGTGCCGCAGAACAACTGGCCGTGGGCGCGCTCGATACGGCGGCGTGTGACGCCCTGCTCGGCGAGCCGCATCGAAACCTCGGTCGCATCCGCGCCGTCGACGCGGCCTACCACGGCGTCGAAGCTCCCGAGGTTGGAACATCCCACCGGCAGTTGGTCGGTCGCCATGGTGATGCCTTCGGTGTGCCGGACCAGCCACCGTGGCGTGAACGGGATCAGCGGTAAGCCGGCGAGCATTGCATTGGGTTGTTGCGCCAGCGATGTCAGCCGGCTCTTGACGTCGGCGCGCACGCGACTCAGGTCGTCGGTCACCCCTTGGCCGTCGACGTCGAGCGTGATCGACGTCAGCGCATTGGCCCGGTCGTCGTCGGCACCGCGCTCGCTGACCGGGAGCACGACCGTCACGGTGCTGCCATCAGGGTGCACCCTGCCTATCCGGTGGGCTAGCCGGGCTGCGAATGCGATGACAAGTGTGTTGCTGCTTCCGCTCAACTCATGCGCACGCGCATCCCACGCCGCGGCATCGGTCTGCATCGTCACCGAAGGGAGCTCGGCCTCGTCATCAACTCCGGGGACCTCCCGGGGC
>JBKOYU010001135.1:0-3833 GCA_046725575.1 Actinomycetota bacterium
ATGCCCCGCGACGTCTTCAAGCAGATGGGCGCTCTCGGCATGCTCGGGATGGCGATACCCGAGGAGTACGGCGGCGCCGGTATGCCCGACTACCGCTACAACGTGGTGATGCAGGAGGAGGCGGCGCGGGCGCTGGTCACGTTGTCGACCGTGCGCACTCAGCTCGAGGTGATCCTGCCGTATTTCCTGCACTACGCGAACGCCGAACAGCGCGACCGCTGGTTCCCCGGTCTGGCCTCGGGCACGTTGCTGACCGCGATCGCGATGACGGAACCCGGCACGGGCTCGGATTTGGCGGGCATGCGCACCACCGGGGTGCGCGACGGCGACGACTGGATCGTCAACGGCGCCAAGACGTTCATCACCGGCGGTATGCAGGCCGACCTGGTGATCGTGGTCGCCCGCACGGCGACTGATCCGGACAACCGCCGCAAGGGTCTGACGCTGTTGGTCGTCGAGGACGGCATGCCGGGCTTCACGCGGGGCCGCGAGCTGGAAAAGATGGGCTGCAAGGTGCAGGACACCGCCGAGCTGTCGTTCGTCGACGTCCGCGTGCCGGCCGCCAACGTATTGGGGGAGGAGGGCGAGGCGTTCGGCTACCTCGGCCACAACCTGCCGCAGGAGCGGCTCACCGTCGCCGTCGGGTCGGTCTCTCAGGCCAGGTCGGCGATCGCCGCGGCCATCGACTACACGAAGAACCGGAAGGCGTTCGGCACGCCCGTCGCGTCGTTCCAGAACACCAAGTTCGAGCTCGCGGCGTGCTCGACGGAGGTGGAAGCCGCCCAGGCCATGCTGGACCGCGCGGTGGCACTGCACGTCGAGGGTGAGCTCACGGCGGCCGATGCCGCCAGGGTCAAGTTGTTCTGCACCGAAATGCAGCAGCGGGTGGTCGACCGGTGTCTGCAGCTGTTCGGCGGCTACGGCTACATGATGGAGTACCCCATCGCCCGGCTGTACACGGATGCTCGGGTGGCCCGGATCTACGCGGGCACCAGCGAGGTGATGAAGGTGATCATCGCCAAGTCGCTGGGACTCTAGGTGCTGTTGGCAGGACAAAACCGCTGACCTGCGGCGTGACGGCGGTCGAAACCCTTTTTCGCTGAGACCCTTGTCACAGCCCGCAAACCTACCTACTGTGTGTTCACTAGGTTGGTTGAACGAAGGAGTTCGGTGTCCAGTCCGCGGCCGTATGCAACGCTCCTCGCAAAGGGCGAGGACCGCAGGCAGCGCATCCTGGCCGTCGCAGAGCGGCTGCTGGCACGCAACGGCTGGCGCAACACGTCCCTAGCCCAGATCGCCAAGGAAGCCGGGGTGACGCCCGCGGGGCTGCTGCATCACTTCGAGTCCAAGGAGCAGCTGCTCAACGCGGTGCTCGACGCGCGCGACGCCGACGACGACGCCCACGCCGACCGATCCGGCGACCTCATCACCGAACTCAGCCGGGTGCCCGAGCGGTTCGACCGGGCCCCAGAACTCGTCGGCACGTTCACGGTGCTGCTGGTCGAGAACATCGCGCCCGACGCCCCACTGCATGACCGCCTGCACAAGCGCTATCGCGACGCCGTCGACATCATCACCGACATCATCAAGCGCGGTCAGAGCGATGGACAGTTCCGCCCCGATTTCGACGCGGCCAGCAAGGCCGTGGAAGTACTCGCCTTCATCAACGGAATGGAGACCCTATGGTTGCTCGATCCTTCAATCCCGCTGACCGAGGTGTTCAACGGGTACGCCGAGTCGCTGCGTCGCGAGCTGGCGCCCAGGAGCTCGACATGAGGTACCGGCTGGACGTGGTGGCGCCGACCGTGCTCGACGCGGTGAAGTTCGCCGGTGGCTGGGTCTATGACCGGGTGATGGCCGGGTGGGACGTCACCGTTCTGATCGGCGACGACGAGGATGCCCGTCCGTTGCAGATTCTCGGCGCGGACGTGCGCGACCTCGAGTCGGTGCTGGCGTCGTGGGAGGAGCGTCCCCATCCGCAGACGATTGCGGTGGCCGCTGACCTCTTCGAGCGTGACGACCGGCTGCGTCAGGGCGTGCTGAGCGCGCTCGAGCAGGGTGCGACCGAGGTGACGCTGTGGGGCGAGCGTCTGCCCGCCGAGCTCGACAGCAGCGTCGACTCCGTGCAGCACCAATTGAGCGCGGCTGCAAGGGCATTCAAGGCACAGGCACTTGCGGCGGCCAACGATTCAGACACCGTGACCGTCGGCGACAACGAGACGTTCCGCTGCGGGATGATGGCCTCGGTCGCCGCGGACCTTATCCCGGCCAGCTAGTTTCCCGCGAAACTGTATTCCGGCAGGAAAAGTTCGAGTACGGGCCTGCTGGAATACAGTTTCGGCGCGAGACGGGGCTTGCATGCCGACGCTCCCGTCCCGCGGACCATGTGGACCTTCTGAAACGTGATAGCGCATGCGACATCACGTTTCAAACGGGGCTATCGCTCGAAATTTCGACGCATTGCGTGCGACCAATTACGTGAGGTCGATCAGCACCTTGCCGATGGCGCGGCCGTCGGCGACATGCCTTAGCGCTGCGATAGTTTCGGCGAGCGGGTAGACCGCGCAAACGTGCGGCCGCACCCGACTGCTGACGAGAAGCTCGCGCAGTTCGTCGTCGTTGCGGGCGAATTCATCCGGCGGTACATCCTGGAACTGAAACCCGAGGACGTGCACGCCCTTCACCAGCACCAGGTTGAGCGGGATGCGGGGGATGACGCCGGACGCAAAGCCGACGGTGACGAATCGCCCGCCGCGGCCCAGTGACCGCAATGCCGGTTCGGACAGCTCACCGCCGACCGGGTCGATGACCGCGTCGGCACCGCCGGGCACTGCCTCCCTCAGCGCACCACGCAGATCGCCCGACTTGTAGTTGACGACGTGCTTGGCACCGTAACTTGCTGCCACATCGAGCTTTTCGGCCGACGACGCGACAGCGGTGACCGAAGCGCCAAGCTGAACCCCGAGCTGGACTGCCGCCAGACCCACGCCTCCGCCCGCGCCCAGCACGATCAACTCGTCGCCCTCCTGCACACGAGCCATCGACAGCAGCGTGTGATAAGCCGTCCGATACGCCACACCGAACGCCGCGGCGGTGCGCTCGTCGACGCCGTCGGGTATCCGTGACAGCCCGGCGGCGGGCACCGCGACTTCTTCGGCGAAGGCGCCGTACAGCCCAGTGCCTGTGACCCGGTCACCGACCGCGAAACCGTCTGCGCCCTCGCCGGTTTCGACGACCACACCGGCGAACTCGCTGCCGGGCACGAAGGGCGGCGGCACGCTGATCTGATACTCGTTGGCGATCAGCAGTACGTCGGGGAAGTTCACCGCCGCCGCGCCGACCTTCAGGCGGACCTGGCCGGCCGCGACCACAGGCGACAGCTGCTCCTCGACACGGACCACATCCGGCGGCCCGTACGCCGGGCAGACCGCGGCTCGCATGTCAGCGGTAGTCGCTGGACTCGGCCAGCTCGGCCGCCGACGCCATCAGGTCCGTCACGACGGGGCCAAATGCCAGCAGCTTCTCGTCATCACCTGCGCGCTGGAAGCCCTGCTCCAGCACGATCGCCAGCTTCCACTTGGCCAGCACCAGATAGTAATCGAGGTCGTCCACTTGGCGACCCGATACTTCGGCGTAATGCGCGACCACCTGGTCGCGCGTAGGCATGCCGCGCATGTCGGCATAGCTCATCTCGGAGTCCTGCGGGTCGTCGGTGTCTTCGGGCCAGCTCTGCACCATCCAGCCCAAGTCGAGTTTCGGATCGCCGACTGTGCCCATCTCCCAATCAACGATGGCCGCCAATTGCGCTGGGGCGCCGTGCCGGTACATGACGT
>JBKOYU010000374.1:0-2673 GCA_046725575.1 Actinomycetota bacterium
GGTGTGGCAGGGGCCGTGAACCAGGTCCTGTATGCGGTCGAGTCGGTGGGCGTGCGGCGTACGGCCGCCGACGGGGCACCGCCGGTGCTGGGGGTTGTGTCGTTGGAGGTTAGGGGCGGCGGGATTTTGGGCATCGTCGGCCGCTCCGGCGCGGGAAAGACAACCTTGCTTCGCGTGCTCGGCGGGCTTGTCGACGCGTCAAGTGGCACAGTGGTTTTCGACGGTGAAGTGGTGCGGCGACCGCCGAGTGGTGCGGTCATGGTGTTCCAGGATTACGGCAATGCGTTGCTGCCGTGGCGCACGGTCGCCCGCAATACCGGGCTGGGACTGGAAGGCCGGGTAGGGCGCGACGAGCGTCGCCGGCGGGTGGCCAACGCGTTGAGCATGGTGGGCCTCTCCGACCGCGGCAGTGACTATCCGTGGCGGCTTTCGGGCGGCATGGCGCAACGGGTGCAGATCGCCCGTGCGCTGACGCTGGAACCAAAGGTCCTGCTGATGGACGAACCGTTCGGAGCGCTGGACGCGATCACCAAGGCCGCGTTGCAAGACGTCCTGCTGAGTGTCCAGCAGGAGACCGGGGCAACGGTGGTGTTCATCACCCATGACCTCGACGAGGCGATCTATCTGAGCGACCGGGTGCTGGTGCTGAGCGGCAGCCCGGGCACCATCACCATGGCGGTCGACACTGAACTCCCCCGTCCGCGTGACCAATTGGCGACCCGCGAGCTTCCCCGATACCTACGAGTCCGCCATCTCCTCGGACAGGCCCTGCGAGCCGTGGATGGCTAGCCGGCTGGCGGGCTTCGTGGTGCCACTCGCCGCTGTGGTGGGCTGGCAGGCGCTGAAGTCGGTGGGCGTGCTCGACTACGAGTACCTGCCGTCACCGCGAGAAGTGATGGCCGCTGTGGTGGATCTGGCGCGCAGTGGCGAACTCCTCGACGACGTTGCGCACACGCTGGGCGTCGCCTTGCTGGCAGCGGCGATCAGCATGGCGGTGGGTGCGGCGCTCGGGTTGGCCATTGGCCTGATACCGACAGTGCCGCGCTACTCGATGGCATCGGTCGATTTCCTGCGCACGATTCCGGCCGTCACGCTGGTGCCGATCGCGGTGCTGTCGTTCGGGCCGGTGCGGACGGCCGAGGTCGCGGTCGCCACATACGCCGCGCTGTGGCCAATCGTGCTGCACACCGCGGGCGGTGTGGCGGCGGTGCACCCACGGCAGTACGACGTGGCTCGAATGCTGTGCCTCGGGCCGGTGACCACGGTGCGAAAAATCGTGATCCCTGCCGCGGTACCAGCGTGGCTTGTCGGTGCGCGGATGGCCGTGATCATCGCGCTCCTGGTGGCGATCGTCGCCGAGATGATCATGTCCTCGCGGGGGCTCGGCGGCGGGCTCACCGAGTCGATGCACGCGCTGGCACCCGCGCGCATGTGGGCCTACGCGGTGGTCTGCGGAGTCCTCGGCCTGCTGCTGAACGCGGGCCTGCGGCACGCGGTTCGCCTCGCGCTTCCCGGCGCGCCCGCACAGTCGCTGGGAGATCAGCCGACACCAACACCGCCCGTCACGGCGCTGCGCGGACTGCTGCCCATCGCCGCGCTGCTGATCGTGTGGCAATTGACGACATCCGATGCCTCGCTGTCGTTTCCACCGCCCGACGAATGGCTCAAGGCCATCGCACGGATGCATGACGACGGCGTGCTGTCCCCAGCGGTGCTGCACACGCTCGGGACCTACGCGTGTGGCCTGGTATGCGCGGTCGTCATCGGGGGCGTCGTAGGCATCGCGATCGGCTGGTCGCGGCTGATCGACCGCGCACTCACTCCCACAATCGATTTCATCGCCGCGGTGCCTGGCGCGGCGCTGGTTCCCGTCGCGGTGTTGCTGCTTGGTCCGGGTGAACTCAGCGGCGTCGTGGCCGTCGCATTGATCGTGTCATGGCCGATCCTGCTGAACACTGCAACCGCGGTGCGCGCAATACCTGCGGTGCGGCTGGAGATGTCGCGGACGATCGGACTGTCGCTGCCACAGCGCTGGGGCAAGGTGATCGTGCCATCGCTGATTCCAGGACTGATGCTGGGAGTGCGAGTCGCAGCGTCGCTGGCGGTGATCATCACCTTGCTGGTCGACATCTTCGGCGCGGGAACAGGTCTCGGACGCCTGCTGGTTGAAAGCCAGCAGCGCTTCGACGCGGCGGCGGCCTGGGGACTGCTGCTGATCGTCGGGGTCTTCGGCTACCTGATGAGCTTGCTGCTTTCGTGGCTGGCGCGCCGGATCGCGGTTGGCGGATTGCAGGTTGAAGTCGCGCATCAGCGCGCCTAGCTGCTGCTTGGCAGCATCTTGACTAACTCCGCGCGGTCCGCCGCACCCGTTTTCATCATCGCTCGGTAGATATGACCCTCGACCGTACGAACGGAGAGAGTCAGTCGCTGGGCGATTGCGCGGGTTGACTGCCCCTGACCCAGCAACATCACGATCTCACGTTCACGGTCGGTCAACGGAAATCGCTCGGACGCTTTCAGAAGTGCAGGCGTCGCGGCGCCACCGCATTGCCGCGCCAGCTGCTCAGCCCGGGCCGAACTGGTCAACGCGGCGCCCTTGAGGTGTTGGCTACGGTAGACCCTGTCTCTTATACACATCTCCGAGCCCACGAGACTCTATTCAGTATCGCGTAT
>JBKOYU010000816.1:0-2660 GCA_046725575.1 Actinomycetota bacterium
TCACGCCACGGCTCGCCCGCCGAACAGGCGGCGAAACTGCGGTCATTGCGATGTCCTTCCGTTGGTGATGCGTTGGGCAAGCGTGCCGACAAGGCCTTGGCGATTTCTTGGTGACCTGTCGCTGGGTAGCGTGCGTCGCACGTCAGGCCCGGTGGTATGGGGAGATTCCCTATGTCTGGGATCTGCTTTAGCTCGCCAAGAATCCGTCAAGCGTCGCCGTGAATGGTGTTTCCAACGCAAACACCAACCGATAAGGGAACCAACGCATGTTCAGCTCACGAATCACCAAATCCGCTGTTGCAGCCGGCATGATCGGCCTGGGCGCCATGCTCGCTGCGGGCACCGCCAATGCGGAGACGGCCGACGACCAGTTCTTCGGCGCGCTGCAGGAGCAGGGTATCGGCTTCGGCAGCCCGGAGTCGGCCATGAAGGTCGCGCACCACGTGTGCGACGCGCTGGGCCAGGGCATGGAGCCCAGCGACATCAGCAGCAACATCGCAGGCGCGAACGGCCGCATCGATCGACAGACCGCCTTGGTCATCGTCGTCGACGCAG
The DNA here is from genome assembly GCA_046725575.1 of Actinomycetota bacterium. Classification (GTDB taxonomy): domain Bacteria; phylum Actinomycetota; class Actinomycetes; order Mycobacteriales; family Mycobacteriaceae; genus Mycobacterium. The sequence goes on from JBKOYU010000816.1 coordinate 556, forward strand.
CGATGGCCTACTGCCCGCAATTCGTGCATCAGATGGCCAACGGCGCGACGGTTGTCGGCCCAAACCACTGACGCGCCAACGCAAAAGGCCCCGGGGAGTCGGGGCCTGTCGCGTACGAAGCGGTCTAGAAGGCCGCCTCGTCCAGTTCCATGACCTCGTTGTCGAGGTTGTCGATCACCTGACGGGTGCTGGTGAGCAGCGGCAGGAAGTTCTTCGCGAAGAACGACGCCACCGCGATCTTGCCCTCGTAGAAGGCGCGGTCGTCACCGCTGGCCCCGGCGTCGAGCGCCTCGATGGCCTTGGCGGCATGCTGCTGCAGGAACCAGCCGATGAGCAGGTCACCGACGCTCATCAGGAAGCGCACCGAACCCAGGCCGACCTTGTACACCTCGGCCGGATTCTGTTGCGCGGCCATCAGGTAGCCGGTCAGTGTCGCGGCCATGCCCTGCACGTCCTCGAGGGCGGTGGCCAGCAGCGCCCGCTCGGCCTTCAGCCGGCCGTTGCCTGCCCCGTTCTTGACGAACTCCTCGACCTGCCCGGCCACGTAGGCCAGCGCCTTTCCCTTGTCGCGGACGATCTTGCGGAAGAAGAAGTCCTGCGCCTGGATGGCCGTGGTGCCCTCGTAGAGCGAGTCGATCTTGGCATCACGGATGTACTGCTCGATCGGGTAGTCCTGAAGGAAGCCGGAGCCACCGAAGGTCTGCAGGCTCTCGGTGAGCTTGGCGTACGCCTGCTCCGAGCCGACACCCTTGACCACGGGCAGCAGCAGATCGTTGACCTTGACCGCCAGCTCGGCGTCCACGTCGTGGAGCGCCTTGGCCACTGCCGCGTCCTGGAACGTCGCGGTGTACAGGTACAGCGCGCGCAGACCCTCGGCATAGGCCTTCTGGGTCATCAGCGAACGACGCACGTCCGGGTGATGTGTGATGGTCACGCGCGGCGCGGTCTTGTCGGTCATCTGGGTCATGTCAGCGCCCTGCACACGCTCCTTGGCGTAGTCCAGCGCGTTGAGGTAACCGGTGGACAGCGTGGCAATGGCCTTGGTGCCCACCATCATTCGAGCCTGCTCGATGACGTCGAACATCTGGGCAATGCCCTCGTGAACCTCGCCGACCAGCCAGCCCTTCGCGGGGACGCCGTGCTGGCCAAGGGACAGCTCGCAGGTCGCGGAGACCTTCAGGCCCATCTTGTGCTCGACGTTGGTGACGAAGACACCGTTGCGCTCGCCGGGCTCACCGGTCTCGGGGTCGAACAGGAACTTCGGCACGAAGAACAGCGACAGGCCCTTGGTGCCCGGTCCGGCGCCCTCGGGGCGGGCCAGCACCAGGTGCAGGATGTTCTCGCCGATGTCGTCGGCGTCGCCGGAGGTGATGAAGCGCTTCACGCCGTCGATGTGCCAGGAGCCATCCTCCTGCTTGACGGCCTTGGTGCGGCCTGCGCCGACGTCGGAGCCGGCGTCGGGCTCGGTGAGCACCATGGTCGCAGTCCAACCGCGTTCGGCGGCCAGCACAGCCCACTTCTTCTGCTCCTCGGTACCAAGGTTGTGCAGGATCTGCGCCATGCCTGCGCCCATTGCGTACATGTACGCGGCGGGGTTTGCGCCGAGAACGTGCTCGACCAGGGCCCACTGCAGCGCGCGGGGCACCGGCATCCCGCCGAGCTCCTCGGAGACGCCGATCTTGTCCCAGCCGCCGTCGATCAGAGCGCGCATCGACTTCTTGAAGGACTCGGGCAGCTTCACCGAGTGGGTCTTGGGGTCGAAGACCGGCGGATTGCGGTCTGAGTCGGCGAATGATTCCGCGATCGGGCCCTCGGCCAGCCGGGCCATCTCGCCCAGCATCTCGGTAGCGGTGTCGGCGTCCAGATCGGCGTATGCGCCCTCACCGAGCGCCTTGTCCACGCCCAGCACCTCGAACAAGTTGAATACCTGGTCACGGACGTTGCTCTTGTAGTGGCTCACGTTTCCTCCTCGTCGAGAATGCCACTTATGGTTGGGTACTTTCGGGCTAAGTTACCCACCAGTAACTGGCCCGAACTATACCGTCCAGTAACTTCAACACAAAGCCACTGTGAGCAATTTCCGCTGGCTAAGTAACCCAGTGGTT
>JBKOYU010000983.1:0-3375 GCA_046725575.1 Actinomycetota bacterium
GTCCGGCCGAGCCTCGTGGTGGTCGACTCGGTGCAGACCATGTCCACCACCGAGGCCGACGGCGTCACCGGAGGGGTCACCCAGGTGCGTGCCGTGACGACGGCGCTCACTTCCTATGCCAAGCTGGCCGCCCCGACATCCGGGGTGGCGATGCTTCTGGTCGGCCACGTCACCAAGGACGGCGCCATCGCCGGGCCGCGCTCGCTGGAACATCTCGTCGACGTGGTGCTGCACTTCGAGGGCGACCGCACGTCGGCCCTTCGCATGGTGCGCGGCGTGAAGAACCGCTTCGGCGCCGCGGACGAGGTTGGCTGTTTCCTGTTGCACGACAATGGAATTGAATGTGTCGCCGACCCGTCGGGACTCTTCCTCGACCAGCGGCCGAAGCCGGTGTCGGGCACCGCGGTGACGGTCGCGCTCGACGGGAAACGGCCGTTGATCGGTGAGGTGCAGGCGCTGATCGGCTCACCCGCGAGCGGCTCGCCGCGCCGCGCGGTCAGCGGCATCGACTCGTCGCGCGCCGCGATGATCACCGCGGTGCTGGAGAAGCGCGCCAGGCTGCCCGTCGGGGCCAACGACATCTATATGTCCACCGTTGGCGGCATGCGGCTGACCGACCCGTCGTCGGATTTGGCGGTGGCGTTGGCGATCGCGTCCGCCTATACCGACCTGCCCATGCCCGCCAACGCCGTGGCGATCGGCGAGGTCGGGCTGGCCGGTGATCTGCGCCGGGTCAGCGGCATGGACCGCAGGCTCGCCGAGGCGTCGCGACTGGGCTTCGGGTGCGCCGTGATCCCTGCAGGCGTCACGGCGGTGCCCGCGGGGTTGCGTCCCCTTCCCGCCGACAACATCCAGACGGCGTTGCGGGTGCTCAGGGAAATCAGCCAGACTGAGCGCCAATAGCGGCCGATCCTAGGAGGGGCAGTGGCCGTCAAGGCGAGTAGGTCGAGCCGCAACGTCGTGCAGCTGGCCCGGCCGACGCTGCGGGAGACCATCGCGCGGCTGGCCCCCGGGACCGCGTTGCGCGACGGGCTGGAGCGCATCCTGCGCGGCCGCACCGGCGCCCTGATCGTCATCGGGTACGACGACAGCGTCGAAGCCATCTGCGACGGCGGTTTCTCGCTCGACGTCCGCTACGCGCCGACGCGGCTGCGGGAGCTGTCCAAGATGGACGGTGCGGTCGTGCTGTCCAGCGACGGCGGCCGCATCGTGCGGGCCAACGTGCAGCTGGTGCCGGACCCGTCGATCCCCACCGAAGAATCCGGCACCCGGCACCGTTCCGCCGAGCGCACCGCCATCCAGACCGGCTATCCGGTGATCTCGGTGAGCCATTCGATGAGCATCGTCACGGTCTATGTTGCCGGCGAGCGCCATGTGATGCCCGACTCGGCGACGATCCTGTCGCGGGCCAACCAGACCATCGACACGCTCGAGCGCTACAAGAGCCGCCTCGACGAGGTCAGCCGACAGCTGTCGACGGCTGAGATCGAGGACTTCGTGACGCTGCGCGATGTGATGACCGTCGTGCAGCGGCTGGAAATGGTGCGCCGGATCAGCCTGGAGATCGACTCCGACGTCGTCGAATTGGGCACCGACGGACGCCAGCTCAAGTTGCAGCTGGAGGAACTCGTCGGCGACAACGACACCGCCCGAGAGCTGATCGTGCGCGACTACCACGCCAACCCCGACCCGCCGACCGCCGCACAGGTCAGCGCAACCCTCGAGGAGCTCGACTCGCTATCTGACAACGAACTGCTCGACTTCACCACGCTGGCAAGGGTTTTCGGTTACCCGTCGACGGCCGAGGCCCAGGACTCGGCGATGAGCTCGCGCGGGTACCGCGCGATGGCGGGCATTCCGCGGTTGCAGTTCGCCCATGTCGACCTGCTGGTGCGGTCGTTCGGTTCGCTGCAGGGCCTCTTGGCCGCCACGTCCGACGATCTGCAGTCGGTGGAAGGTATCGGCTCGATGTGGGCCCGGCACATCCGGGAAGGCCTGTCGCAGCTGGCCGAGTCGACGATCGCCGACCGGCTGGCCTAGTTCGCGCCTAATCCGTTGCGGCTCTTGTTTCGTCGAGCCCGGATCGCAACAGCTCCCACGCGAGGCTCCGGGCTTCTGCAGCTCTGGTGTGCATGATCCGTTGCACGGTCCGGATCGAATCTGCCTTCGGCGTGCGCCCGTCAACGACGGCGTCGTGCACATCCTCCGCTACGCGGATCGCCATCACCGCGGCCTCGTTGACATGGTTCAGCGCGCGATGCAGCCGATCGTCCTCAATCAGGACGTTGGCGTTGCTGACCTCGACCGAAAAGTCGTTCACGACCCGGCTGATCTGCTCGAAGATCGGGTTCATCGCCTGCTCACGCTCGTCGCGGTCCTCGATGCGCAGGATGCCGGCGCCCTCGTTCCACAGGGTGGCGAGCATCTGGGCGTGCCCGTTGACGGCGCGCGACACCTCGATCATCGCTTGCTTCTGCAGCTGATTGATCAGGTGGAGGCGCTCGACGCGAGCCAACTCCCGTTGAGCCTCCACCTCGGCGCGGAACGCCCTCTCCCGAGCTTCCATCTCGACTCGGTGCAATGCCTGGGTCATTGCCAGTTCGCGTGCCGCTCGCTGCTCGGCGGCCACCAGCTCCGTGCGTAGTCGTTCGGCGGCTTCGGCGGCGTGCTGGTTCGCCTGGCGCTGAATGTTGAGGGTCTGCCACATGCTCGCCATCACGACGCAGAACACGGCAGCACCGAAGAACCACTCCGCCTTGGAACCGATCTCGCCGCGACTGAAGAAGATGAACCAGGCGATTGCCAGAGTTCCTGCGACACCGCAGGCAAACAACCCGATTCGGCGCCAACCGAACGAACGCGGTTCGCGGCTAACTGGCAGGGGCGGCGGCGCCGGCTCCGTGGCGCTCACTTCGCCGGGTTCCGAATCCTCGGCGGCTCTAGTGGATTGCACTAGACCGGTCATCCTGACCTCCGTTCGCCCGAGCCTGCGGCCATGCCGGTTCAGACTAGGGCCGCGTGGGTCGAGCCGTCGCGCCAGCACCTCCCTCGCGGTGTACGCGGAATTGCGCAGACCGCTAGTGTCAACCCGTATTCACCGATAACGAATGACCCGCTAGAGAATTGAGGGCCCATGGCACAACCCGCGCCACAGGAACGTGATTCGGCGATCATCGTCGACCTCTCCGAGGCGGCGATGCACATGTACACGGCGGCGATCGACGCATTGCCTTTCCAAGAGGACAAGAAGTTCCACAAGCGCGCGGATGTCGTCCTGTCGGGCATGCGGAAGTTGCGCGCCGCGCTGACCGACGCAGCAAGCACCAGCAGACCCTCACCCGCGGTGATTGTGGCCCTGAGCAATGTCCGGAAGCG
>JBKOYU010000679.1:0-5628 GCA_046725575.1 Actinomycetota bacterium
GCTCAGCGCCTCGGCGAGCAGTCGCGCGGCGCGCTGCGGCTCACCCAGACCCAGCGCCTCCTGCCCGAGGCCGAGCAGCTGCTCGAACTGTGAGGCATCGAGCTGGTCTGGATGAAGAAAAAGCCCGTATCCGGCCTGCCGTGTGATGAGCGCGTCCTGCGCGCCGATGCCGGCCAATCGGCGCCGCAGGTGCGAGACATGGCTACGCAGGGTGACGTCCGCGCCGGCGGGCGGCTCGCCCCGCCACAGTGCATCGGCGATCCGGCCCGCCGGTAAGCAGCGGTTCAGATTGAGCAACAGCATTGCAAGCAGTTCGCGCTGCTTGCGCCCACCAAGCTCAAGCCCTCCGTCGACGCCGGCGGTGAGCGCACCGAGGATTCCGAACCACGGTTTCTCGGTCATAGCGGCGCTCCGCTATGTTTCACGAGGTCAGCGTATCCCGCGCCGGTACCACGATCGGATCGAACTATGACGGCGGTGGTAATTTCGTAGAGAACTCGTTCGTCAATCAGCTGACGTGGCGGCGCGCGCCCGCCCGACCGACGGCCGCTGGCAAGCAAAACCGTGCTCGGGCAACGGTTTTGCGCTTGCAGCATCAACGTCGCTTGGTCCGGCGATGTGCAGCCGCGGTGCAGAGCCTTCGCCCGTGCGTCGATCGGCGGCAGCTGCCATTCGATTCACAGTGTCGGCTCCATTCCAGGCATCCCGTCGAGCGGGGCACTCGTCACATCAAGACGGGATGGAAGCACTAGCGCTCTAGTCGTTGGCATGTTTTGCGGCTACGTACTGTTCTGCATAGAGCTGCACTTCATAGGTTCCCCAGCCTGTTAGGACTGCTATGACCATGCAGACGATTAGGAACGTCATTGGTGGTCCTTACTGATCGAGGTGGTGAGACCACGATCCGGGACCGGTGTTGAAGACCCGTTGAAACGCCGTTGCGTGAGTTGAGTGGCCTGCTCCAGCCCGAGGCGGCGACGATTCCGCGTAGCTGACCTAGTCATGCCGCTGCATCCGGCCGCATCTTCGATGCGGCCGGATGCAGCGAGCAGCGCTTCGCCAAGATGATGAAAGTTCTTGGGCAGCAAGCGATATCAGCCCTACGACGAGGTGGCCTCGGCAGGCGCCATCGCCGGTTCGCGGCGCCGACGTGGCCACGGTATGAGCATGGGTACCCGACGTTGATAGGCCCGGTACTGGTTGCCCAGCACAGCGACCAGATCGCGTTCTTCCAGCTGAAGCGCGACCAGGATGTAACCGGTGGTCGCGATCGCGTAAAGCAGATGCCCCGCTGTCATGGTCGGTGTCACCCAGAACGTGATGATGAAGCCGAGCATGAGCGGGTGCCGCACCAGCCGGTACAGCAAGAATGTACGAAATCCGAGGTCTGTGTATGGCTTTCCGCGCCAGGCCAGATACACCTGTCGCAGACCGAACAGGTCGAAATGATTGATCATGAACGTCGCCGCCAAGACGATCGCCCAGCCAACCCAGAACAGCACATGCAATCCGATCCGTGCCACCGGTGATGTCACGTCCCAGACGACCGCGGGCATCGTGCGCCATTGCCAATACAGTAAAAACAGCACCGAACTTGCCAGCAGCACGAACGTACTCCGCTCAATGGACGGGGGCACGAATCGCGTCCACCAACGTTTGAACGCCGGCCGGGCCATGACACTGTGCTGCACGGCGAACAAGCCAAGCAGGAGCACATTCACCACGACCGCTTCGCCTATCGGCGCCGGTACCCCGGCATCGACGGTGTGCGGCACAACGAAATCTCCTACGAATCCGATTGCATAGAGGAAGGCGGCAAGGAAAGCGACGTAACACACGGCGCCGTAGCTGATGGTGAGAATCCGCTTCATGATGTTCTCCATTTCGGGTTGGGGCGGGCAACGACGGCGGCCCTTTGCCCTTTTCCTTGGGCCGGCCGGCGGTTCAGCGCAGCGGAAGTGACTTCGCCACTGTGCGTCCAGGACACGGGGTCGAAAGCGGGAAACGGCCTCATTGCCGGTTATGCGTCAATCGGGAAGCGAACCCGGATCGCCGCCAGGTCGCTGCGCACACGGCGGAGATCCGCGTCGCGGTCGGCATAGTGGACATAGCTTTCCGGCCGCGACGCGGGCAACAGGGCGGCCCACGCCCGCCCCAGCCAGGATGTCGAACGGGTATCCATGCGACCACGGTCGCGAATCGGTGTTGAAAACTTGTTGAGAAGCTGTTGCGTCAGACAAGTGGCCCGCGTCAGCGCGGCGCGGCGCCGATCCGGGCGTAGACGGCCCAGGCCTGCTGCTGTTTGCGGCCGCGTCGGCGGTGAGCAGGCGGCCGCAGGCTTCTAGGGCTACGGCGCGATGCCAGGGCAGGTGGTAGGCGGTGAATCGCCCTGATGGGCGGCGACCGCACCGCGCGCCAGTTCGACCGTGCCGGCAGACCCCCGCCAGAACTGTCGACTCTCGAAACAAAACCGGCAATACCAGCGCGGCTATTCTCGAATCAGCCGACGACTCGGACGGAGCCTAGGATGACCGCTAAGACACCGGTTCTGCGTAATATTCTGCGGCGCAGAGAGATTGGGACAGGCCGCTTCTTCAAGGACCACACGTATCACCACGCCGTGCTGCGCGCGCTGAACCAGGTTGCCACACACGGCGCCGACATTTCCGAGGTGCTGCAGGCCATCACGCGCATACGCGTCGGCAACGAGCAGAACTGGTACACCGAGTGGGCCGCCCTCGGCGACCGCAACATCGCGCGAGCACAGGCATTGCGCAGCGCCCGAAGCCGCGGTGAAGCGCTTCTGCGAGCGCACACCTATTACACCAGAGCCCAGTTTTACCTGCGGCCAGAGGATCCCAAACGGCCCGTGGCATATGACTTGTGCCGCAACCTTTTCTACGACGGGCTTAACACGCTCGGCGTCGGCTATGAAAAGATCGACGTGCCCTACGGCGAAGCGGCACTCAAAGCGGTCTACTACCCGGCGCAGAACGCCGTGCGCGGACCGCTCATCGTCTTCCACGGTGGCTACGACACGATCGTGGAGGAACTGTATTTCTTCCTTGCCGCCGCAGCCAATTCGCGCGGCTACTCAGTTCTGACGTTCGACGGACCAGGCCAGGGTGAGCCGCTGCGCAGGCACGGGCTTCGGTTCACGCATGAATGGGAAAAACCCACATCGGCGGTGCTCGACTCATTCTTGGCCACGCACACCGCCCCGGAGAGGATCGTCCTTGTTGGCCTGAGCATGGGCGGCTATCTCGCACCGCGAGCCGCTGCGTTTGAACCACGCATCGACGGAGTCGTGTCATACGACGTCCTCTTCGACATGCAGGACTCCATGTTGAACATCGCGCCGCCCATCATCCGTCGGCTTCGGCATTTGCGCCTCCACGCGATCGTTGATGCGCTAGCTACAGTAGGCTGCCGCGTCAATCCCGGTGTGAGATGGGCCATCGCCAATGGCAGCTGGACTATGGGCAGCAAGGGTCTCACCGGGCTACTCGATGCCGCACAGCCGTACACGCTCGCCGGGGTCGCCGCGCGCATCGGGCAAGACGTGCTGATTTTCGCCGGCACCGAGGACCAGTTCGTGCCGCTGACACAGGTCCGGCAGTACCAACAAGCATTGGTGAACGCCCGCAGCGTGACGACGAAGATCTACGACACCGCCTCCGGCGGCCACGAACACTCGCAGCTCGGCGCCACCACGCTATGGCAATCCGACTTCTTTGACTGGCTCGACGAGAAGTTCTGCTGAACGAGGATATCCGCCAGCCGCGGTGATTGATGTACCATACGGTACATGATTAACCGCCAAGGTGTGCGGTCGTTCACGCCCTCGGAACGACCCGAGCGAAATCAGGTTCCAGCACGCTAAACACGAATAGCGTGCGTGACCCTGATCTCGCAGGCCGACGACTGCATGTGAGCCGAACAACGCTGATTGGGACTGTTCTACAGACCTTTGGCACACTGCACCCATGAGCTCCACCAAGCACCGCGAGGTGGCCAAGCTGGACCGGGTGCCGTTGCCTGTCGAGGCCGCCCGCATCGGCGCGACGGGTTGGCAGATAACCCGCACCGGCGCACGGGTCGTCACCAAGCTCACCGGCCGCGGCTCACTGCAGCAGAAGATCATCAAGCAGATCCCGAAGACCTTCGCCGACCTGGGCCCCACCTACGTCAAGTTCGGCCAGATCATCGCGTCCAGCCCGGGCGCGTTCGGCGAGCCCCTCAGCAGGGAGTTCCGCAGCCTCCTCGATGCGGTCCCGCCTGCCGACCCCGACGAGGTCCACAAGCTGTTCAAGGAGGAACTCGGCGACGACCCGTCGAAACTGTTCGCCTACTTCGAGGACGAGCCGTTCGCCTCGGCGTCGATCGCGCAGGTGCACTATGCAACGCTGCACAGCGGTGAAGACGTCGTCGTCAAGATCCAGCGCCCCGGCATCCGCCGCCGCGTCGCCGCGGACCTGCAGATTCTCAAGCGCGGGGCGCAGATCGTCGAGCTGGCCAAGCTGGGCCGACGGCTGTCCGCCCAGGACGTCGTCGCCGACTTCGCCGACAACCTCGCCGAGGAGCTCGACTTCCGGCTCGAGGCGCAGTCGATGGACGCCTGGGTGTCACACATGCACGCCTCGCCGCTCGGCAAGAACATCCGGGTGCCGCAGGTCTATTGGGACCTGACCACCGAGCGAGTGCTGACGATGGAACGCGTACAAGGCATCCGCATTGACGACGCCGCCGCCATCCGAAAGGCCGGTTTCGACGGCACAGAACTGGTCAAGGCCCTGCTGTTCAGCGTCTTCGAGGGCGGCCTGCGCCACGGCCTGTTCCACGGCGACCTGCACGCGGGCAACCTCTACGTCGACGCCGACGGCAAGATCGTGTTCTTCGACTTCGGCATCATGGGCCGCGTCGATCCCCGCACGCGTTGGCTCCTCAGGGAGCTGGTGTACGCGCTGCTGGTCAAGAAGGACCACGCCACGGCGGGCAAGATCGTCGTGATGATGGGCGCCGTCGGCACCGTCAAACCCGAGGCACAGGCCGCGAAAGATCTGGAGAAGTTCGCCACCCCGCTGACCATGAAGTCGCTCGGCGACATGAGCTACGCCGAGATCGGCCGCCAGCTCTCCGCGTTGGCCGACGCCTATGACGTCAAGCTGCCCCGTGAGCTTGTGCTGATCGGCAAGCAGTTCCTCTACGTCGAGCGCTACATGAAGCTGCTGGCGCCCAAGTGGCAGATGATGTCCGACCCGCAGCTGACCGGATACTTCGCCAACTTCATGGTCGAGGTCAGCCGCGAGCACTCCGAAGAGGTCGAGGCCTAAGTGGAGATCCGCAGCGGGTTCGCAAGGACCGGCGGCTCGGCTGATCCGATTGACATCTACTACGAGGACATGGGCGATCCCAACAATCCCGCCGTCCTGCTGATCATGGGCCTCGGCGCGCAATTGTTGTTGTGGCGCCCGGAGTTCTGCGAGAAGCTGGTCGACCAGGGTCTGCGCGTCATCCGCTACGACAACCGCGACGTCGGCCTGTCCACCAAGGTGACCGGAGGCCACTCCGGCATGCCGCTGCCCAAACGGATGGTCCGCTCATTCCTGGGTCTCAGAAGCCCGGCCG
>JBKOYU010000493.1:0-4293 GCA_046725575.1 Actinomycetota bacterium
TATCTCGTCGCCTCCGTGGTGGCCGCGACGACGGTGCATGCGCTGCTGATGCGGCTCGGACCGCGGTGGGCATACCTGTTGGGTCTCACTGTGTTCGGAGCGGGCAGCCTGACGTGTGCGGCGGCGCCGACCATGGAGATCATGTTGGTTGGCCGCACCGTCCAGGGCGCGGCCGGTGGCTTGCTCGCGGGTCTGGGCTACGCGGTGATCAACACGGCCCTGCCGAGTTCGTTGTGGACCAAGGCCTCCGCGCTGGTGTCGGCGATGTGGGGTGTCGGCACACTGGTGGGGCCGGCTGCCGGTGGCCTCTTCTCCCAATTCGGTTCGTGGCGTTGGGCGTTCGGTGTGCTAGTGATCCTCACCGCCGCGATGGCCGTACTGGTTCCGATCGCGCTGCCGGCGCGACGCGACACCGGGCGCGACGATTCGGCCCGCACGTCGATCCCGGTGTGGTCGCTGTTGTTGCTTGGCTCTGCGGCGCTATCGGTCAGCGTGGCAGGCATCCCGCACGACGTTCGGGGGACCGCCGCGTTGTTGGCACTGGGCGTCGTACTGGTGGGGGTCTTCGTGTACGCCGACCGTCGGCTGCCCGCGGCCGTGCTGCCGCCAAGCACGTTCGGATCCGGACCGCTGAAGTGGATCTACCTCACGCTGGGCGTGCTGATGGCCGCCACGATGGTCGACATGTATGTGCCGCTTTTTGGTCAGCGGCTGGCCCACCTGACGCCCGTCGCCGCCGGATTTCTCGGCGCCGGGCTGGCGATCGGATGGACCGTCGGCGAAATCAGCAGCGCCTCGCTGCGCAGCGAACGGCTGATCAGGCGGACCGTCGCCGTCGCGCCACTGGTAATGGCCAGCGGATTGGCGCTCGGTGCGCTCACCCAGTTCGCGGACGCATCCCTCGGCCTTGTCGCAGTGTGGGCGGTGGCGCTGCTGATCACCGGCGCCGGGGTGGGCATCGCGTGGCCGCACCTGTCCGCGTGGGCAATGTGTTGCGTCGACGATCCCGCCGAAGGACCGGCGGCGGCCGCGGCCATCAACACCGTTCAACTGATCTGCGGCGCGTTCGGCGCGGGGCTCGCGGGCGTGGCGGTGAATCTCACCGATACCGGCGATGCGACGCGGGCGCGGTGGCTGTTCGCGGTGTTCGCGGCGTTGGCGGCCGTGGGTGTGGTCGCGTCTACGAGAAGTGGACGTCGGACAGGTCAATCGACACCATGAGCTCGGAGAGGATCGGCTTGCCGTCCTCGTCGCACGGGTAATCCGGCGCCGGTCCTGGCTAGTCGGGTTCCTCGTCGAGCTGGCGGATTGCCGTGACACCTTCGATGCCGGCCAGCACGGTAGACGCGGTCAGGATTCCCCTGCCCGACAGTGTCAGCATCACGCCTGCGCTCCCCACGCCGACGCGCTCGCCAGCGGCGTCGGCGGCGAGGTCGGTGAGCTGCCACTGGCGTCGGTCACAGGCCTGCAGGAGGCGACTCATAACGCTGCGGCCCTGCACCCCTTGCGCTCTTGCCCTGGATCTCCCGCTCGAGACCGATCAGCGAAGTCAGGCCGAACGCGACGAACAACTCGATGATCTGTCGGGTGCTCTGTCCAGGGCCGCCGAAGAACGGCGGATCGGCCAGCCAGACCTGCATGACAACAAATTAGCCCGACGGGGCTGACCGATGACTTTCGCCGCGCCGCGGAGTCTATATTTCCGACGCCTATTCGTTAGGAGATACACGATGCCCACAACTCCCACTGCCTATCCCGACGTCGCCACCCGCGAGGAGTGGCTGGCTGCGCGCAAGAAGCTGCTGGCTCGCGAACGGGAGGTCACCCATCTGCGTGACGCCGTCAACGCGGAACGGCGCCGGCTGCCGATGGTGAAGGTAGAGAAGGACTACGTGTTCGAGGGTCCCGACGGCGAACTGCGCCTGCTCGACATGTTCGAGGGCCGCCCGCAGCTCTACATCCACCACTTCATGTGGATCGACGCGATCGACAAAGGCTGCCCGAGTTGCACGATGGCCGCGGAGCTCACGTTCACCGAGAAGGATCGCGCTCTGCTGAACGCCAAGGGCGTGACGTTCGCTGCGGTGTCGCGGGCGCCGTATGCCAGCATCGCGCGCTACAAGGCCGAGCACGGCTGGACGTTCCCGTGGTACTCGTCGCGCGACAACGACTTCACCTACGACTACCACGTCACGCTGGATCCGAAGCGGGCGCCCATCGAATACAACTACAAGTCCATCGATGAACTGCACGCCGCCGGGTTCGACGACGAGGCCCTGCGCGGCGACTGGCCGGGCGCCAGCGTCTTCCTGCGGCGCGGTGACGAAGTGTTCCACACTTATTCGGCGTTTGCGCGGGGGCTCGACCACTCTTCGCCGGGCTATCCATTTCTCGATCTGACGCCTTATGGGCGCCAGGAGAAGTGGGAGGACTCGCCCGCGGGGTGGCCGCAGGGCGCTGACGCGGTCGGTGTGCCGATGGACGAGCAGTAGCGATCACGACGATCCAAACGCTGGGCCGGTGCCGGTCACCGTGGCAGGGTCATGTCCTGTTGCGGGTGTGGCTGAGTCGATTGCTCTTCGCCGCCTTTGTTCGGAACCGAACCGGATGCTCGCGTGTGGACGTTGGCGAACAAAGCACCCGACCCCACGGCGCATCGGGTGCTCGACATCGGCGGCGGAACGGGGCGCAATACCCTGGCCGTGGCACGGCGCGGCCACCCGGTCGATGTGGTTGAGATGACTCCGAAGTTCGCCGACATGATCCGCGCCGACGCCGAGCGAGAGTCACTCAACGTGGGCGTGATCGAACGTGACATCTTCTCCACCGACGATGATCTGCGGCGGGACTATCGGCTGATCCTGCTTTCTGAGGTGGTGTCCGACTTTCGGACGACGCAGCAGCTGCGCGCCGTATTCGAACTCGCCACCCAGTGCCCGGTCGCGGGCGGTCATCTGGTGTTCACCGCCTTCCTCGCGAAGCCCGGTTATACGCCCGACGAGGCGGCGCGCGAACTCGGACAGCAGTGCTACACAACCATTTTCACGACACAGGAGTTGTCGGCTGCGGCGTCCGGCTTACCTCTGCAGCTGGTCTCCGATGACTCGGTGTTCGACTACGAGAAGGCGCACCTGCCCGAAGGAGCGTGGCCGCCCATGAGCTGGTGCGCCGACTGGGTCAGTGGCCGCGACGTATTCGTCCTCCCGCGTGAGGACTGTCCCATCGACATGCGCTGGCTCGTGTACCAGAAACCCACCTGGTAGCCACAGGAATCGACTGCATGGCCAAACTCGAGCTGTCGCGCGAGCTGTCGCTGACTCCCGAGGATGCATGGGCGCATGCCTCCAATCTGGCCGACCTCGGCGACTGGTTGGTGATGCACCAGGGGTGGCGTGGTGAGGTGCCTGTTGAACTGACAACGGGAGCGACCCTCGTCGGTGTCGCCGGTGCCAAGGGATTACGCAATCGGGTCACGTGGACGGTTCGCCAGGTCGAGCCGCCGCGGCTCCTCGAGATGACCGGCGACGGTGTTGGTGGCACCAAGTACGCGCTGCGAATGACGGTTTCTCCGACCGCGTCCGGTTGCAAGTTCACGTTCAAGTTGGACCTGGGTGGCAGGCCCTTGTTCGGGCCGATCGGGGCGGCCGCCGCGCGGGCGGTCAAGGGCGACATCGAACGGTCGATCCAGCGCTTCGAGGACCTGTACAGCTGAAGCTTGCGAAGGGAAGTTTGCTAGCAAAGAATATTGCGCCACAGGACATTTGGGTCTGCGGTCACCGATGAGGCACCGCTTCGCAACGTTTCGATAACCGTCACAACTTTCTCTTGAGTAACTTCCTTAACACCGTGAACGATCGATCAGTGGCCGTACCGTCGACGAAATCCGGGATGACCATGTCAAGCACCGCGAATCGCCTGGCTTTTGCTGCCGTGGCGACCGTGGGCCTGATGTGGCCTGTTCTCGTGCTGAGCGCTACCGCGACGGCCGACCCCGCTGTTGGTCCCGGCGTGCCCTGCCTGAGCATGGTGCAGAATTTCGCCGCCGCGCCCTCCGCCATTCCAGACTCGCTGCAGACGGCCGCCTCCGCGCTGGCCGCACCAGAACCGGCGGCGCCGGTTCCACCAGTCCCGGTTACCAGCCTCATGCAAGGCCTGACGGCCCTGGCCGCACCCAACCCGGCGCCGGCCCCGTTGACGCCAGCCCCACCCGTTGCGGCCGCCCGAGTGGTCGACGCCGCCGCTGTCGCGCCGGCCGCTGCACCGCCCGTCCCGCTTGCGGCACCTCCACTGGTG
>JBKOYU010001084.1:0-1344 GCA_046725575.1 Actinomycetota bacterium
CAAGCGCTCATCGCCGCTACCCGATGGCGTGCGTCAGCAGCCGTTCGCTGGTCTCCCAGAGGTCGAGCGCCTTGTCGCGGTCGTAGGAGTCGGCCGACGACTTGATCGGTCGCAGCCCGTCGAAATACTCACCGCTGACACGGTCGAATCGGACGTCGTTCACCAGCGCCGCCAGGCAGCAACCGGAGGTGCGGGTGCTGCGCACACCGGGCAACACCCGCAGTGCGGGCAGCAGATAGCGCCACACGAGCCGCTGCAGCGGCGGGTAATCGCGGGCCAGCCCCGAGCCGGGCATCAGGCCGGGGTCGAACGCATTGACGGTCATGCCCTCGTCCAGCCTGCGGTCGAGCTCGTAGGCGAAGAGGATATTGCACAGCTTTGAGGTGGTGTAGCGACGACGGCCGTCGTCGGCCGACTGCTCTGCGCGTGGATGCGCAAGGTCGGCGGCCGAGGTGTAGCGCGGATCGGGCATCCCCGTGTGCTTGCTCGGATCGTGGGTGCCACTGCTGACGACGAGGATCCGCGCAGGGTGTGCCAGCTCCCCGAGAAGGCCCTGCACCAGCGCGAAATGGCCGAGGTGGTTGACGCCGAACGTCATCTCGATGCCATCCTCCGTCCACTCCGTGCCCGACACCACCTGGACGCCTGCGTTGCACACGATCGCGTGCAACGGCGGAAGAGTCGCGGCGCGAACGGTTTCCACGAAAGCGCGCACCGACGCCAACGACGCAAGGTCCATCGGCATCACCGTGCAGCGCTGCGGTTCGCCCAGTTGTCTAACGGCATCGGCGCCGCGGCCGGTATCGCGAACCGCAAGGACAATGTGCCAGGACGGGTCACTGCGCAGCAGCGCTCGTGCGCATTCGAGCCCGAGCCCCGAGCTGGCGCCGGTGATGATCGCTGTCTTCGTATTCACTTGTCCTCCAACAGAATCGGAATGAGCGCCGTGACGACCTGAAACAGCCGCCGGTACATCCGTTCGACATCGGTGCCGTCGGGTTCGAGGTGCTCGGCGAAGAACACCCCATCCGAGAGCGCGACGGCGAGCGCGGTGAGCTCGGTGACGACACGTTCGGCCTTGGCCGGCGGCGCATCGGCGGGCAGCAGCTGAGTGATCACGTCGCGGAACCGCCTGATCGCGGTGTCGCGGACGCGGCGCACGACTGCGGCGACGGCCGGATCGCCGCTGCGCTCCAGCGACAGCATGTAGAACAGCCGCAGGAAATCCGGGTGCTGCGACTGCAGGGTCGACAGCACGGCCAACTGCCCTTCGACGTCTTCCGACGTCGGGTTCGCCGCGATGAACCGGTCGGCGCCGCGCTCCATCACCGCCGCGAGCACGCC
>JBKOYU010000764.1:0-4468 GCA_046725575.1 Actinomycetota bacterium
AAGTCCACCTCGCGGTATGCCCAGGTCCGCGAGGACATGCGGCTGCACTATCACGAGGCCGGTGTCGGCAACGACCAGACGGTCGTGCTACTGCATGGCGGCGGCCCCGGTGCGTCGAGCTGGTCGAACTTCGGGCGCAACATCGGAGTGCTGGCGCAGCATTTCCACGTGCTGGCCGTCGACCAACCGGGCTACGGTCACTCCGACAAGCATACGGAACACGAGCAGTACAACCGCTACAGCGCCACCGCGCTGCTGAACCTGTTCGACCATCTCGGCCTGGAACGCGCTGCGCTGGTGGGCAATTCGCTCGGCGGCGGCACCGCAGTGCGGTTCGCGCTGGACAACCCCGACCGCGCAGGCCGGCTGGTGCTGATGGGCCCCGGCGGCCTCTCGGTGAACCTGTTCGCGCCCGACCCGACCGAGGGCGTCAAGCTGCTGGGCAAGTTCTCCTACGAACCGACCCGCGAGAACCTCGAGGCGTTTCTGCGGATCATGGTGTACGACCAGAAGCTGATCACCCCCGAGCTGATTGACGAGCGCTTCGCGATCGCCAGCACTGAAGAATCGCTGGCTGCCACCCGCGCGATGGGAAAGTCGTTCGCGGGCCCTGACTTCGAACTCGGCATGATGTGGCGCGAGGTGTACAAGCTGCGCCAGCGGGTACTCCTGATCTGGGGTCGGGAGGACCGGGTCAACCCCCTCGACGGCGCACTGGTCGCACTCAAGCAGATCCCGCGGGTGCAGCTACACGTCTTCGGGCAATGCGGGCACTGGGCACAGCTGGAGAAGTTCGACGAATTCAACAAGCTGACTGTTGATTTTTTGAAAAACGTTCCTGGAGATGGTGGGTCATGAGCATCCGGTCGCTGGGTTATCTGCGCATCGAGGCCACGGACGTCGCGGCCTGGCGCGAGTACGGCTTGAAGGTCCTCGGCATGGTCGAGGGCAAGGGGCCCGCCAAGGGTGCATCGGGTGGTGGGCGGGAAGCGACACTGTATCTTCGGATGGACGAGTTCCCCGCTCGGCTGGTGATCGTGCCGGGCGAGAACGACCGGCTGCTGGAGTCGGGCTGGGAATGCGCCAATGCCGAAGGGCTGCAAGAGATTCGCAATCGCCTGGACCTCGAAGGCACCCCCTACAAGGAGGCCACCGCCGCCGAACTCGCCGACCGCCGCGTCGACGAGATGATCCGGTTCACGGATCCCTCGGGCAACTGCCTCGAAGTTTTTCATGGAGCGGCGCTCGAGCACCGTCGCGTGGTCAGCCCGTATGGACACAAGTTCGTCACCGAGGAACAGGGCCTGGGCCACGTAGTGCTGACCACCCGGAACGATATGGAGTCGTTGCACTTCTACCGCGACGTCCTGGGCTTCAAGCTTCGCGACTCGATGCGGTTGCCGCCGCAGCTTGTCGGCAGGCCCGCTGACGGCCCGCCGGCGTGGCTGCGTTTCTTCGGGGTTAACCCGCGCCATCACAGCCTGGCGTTCATGCCGGGCGAGACGCCAAGCGGCATCGTGCATTTGATGGTCGAGGTGGAGAACGCCGACGACGTCGGCCTGTGTCTGGACCGCGCGCTGCGCCGCAAGGTGCCGATGTCGGCGACGCTCGGCCGGCACGTCAACGACAAGATGCTGTCCTTCTATATGAAGACGCCAGGTGGTTTCGACGTCGAATTCGGTTGTGAAGGGCTCGAAGTCGAAGACGAGAGCTGGGTGGCCCGCGAGAGCACGGCGGTCAGCCTGTGGGGTCACGACTTCAGCGTCGGCTTCAAGGGCTAGTGAGCAGGGAACCACTCGACCCGCGCACATTCCGCAATGTGCTCGGACAGTTCTGCACCGGTATCACCGTGATCACCACCATGCACGAAGGTGCGCCGGCCGGATTCGCGTGCCAATCGTTCGCCGCGCTGTCACTGGACCCGCCGCTGGTGTTGTTCTGTCCCACCAAGCTGTCGCGGTCATGGCAGGCCATCGAGGCCAGCGGCCACTTCTGCGTCAACGTGCTGCATGAGAAGCAGAAGGACGTGTCGGCGCGATTCGGGTCCAAGGAGCCGGACAAGTTCGCCGGAATCGACTGGCGCCCTTCCAAACTTGGCTCGCCGGTCATCGACGGCACGCTGGCGCACATCGACTGCTCGGTGCATTCCGTGCACGACGGCGGCGATCACTACGTCGTGTTCGGCGCCGTGCACTCGCTGTCCGACGTGCCGCACAAGAAGCCGCGGCCGCTGCTGTTTTACCGCGGCGAGTACACCGGGATCGAACCGGATAAGAACACCCCGGCCCAGTGGCGCGACGACCTGGAGGCGTTCCTCACCGCCACCACCGACGACACCTGGCTTTAGAGACAGCCCGCCGCACAGGGGTCGACCACCGGAAGCGACTCCGGCGGCGGGGCATTGGGGTCAACCGGTTGCTGCTGGGTGAGGTCGACGTCGCCCTCGAGGTCCGGTGCGATCGGGATGAACTTGCAGAAGTAGTTGATCGCGAACTCGCACGGGTTGTCGTCGGGCTCGGCATTCGCCGGGATGGCGAACAGTGTCCCCGCTGCCAGCGCCGCCACCGCGGCGACCAGCGTCCTCTTCAGCACGGCGTCACCCTACTTGGTGCCGCGGGACGTGGCGACGGCGTCCTGGATCGCCGTCACACGGGCCGGATCGACGCCGCCGCCTGGGGACGTGGCCGCGTCAATGACCGCCGGGCTTTGTGGGCTCGCAGGTACGGCGCCGGTGGTGCCTGGGCCGCCGGCGGAATGGTGATCGCCAGCGGTTTCGACGAACACGGCGCGGGAAGCACTGGCGGCGGTGACGGCTGCGGAGGCGGTGGAGCCGGTTGCGGCGGCGGGGGCTGTGGTGGCGGCGGAGGTTGCGGCGGCGGCTGACCCTATAGGCCTACCTGCTTTTCGACAAAGTCGATGATGGCCGCTGCGACTTCCTGATGCACGGTTTCGTTGAGGATGTCGTGGCGCGCGTGGGGAAATTCCTTGAGCTGCAACGGATCTAGCTGTTCGGCGTATGCGCGCACCGCGTCGACCGGCGCGATCGGATCGTTGGTGCCGTGCAACGCCAGCGTCGGCACGGCGAGCTTGGGCAGGTCGAATCCGAACCGGTCCCATGCCTTGTCGAGCTCCCGCGCCAGCGGCTTGCCGTCGGCATCGACGAACGCCAGCGGGTCGTTCTCCAGTGAGTCGAGGTAGAACGGATCGCCGGAGAGCCAGCCGGGATCCAGATCGAATGATCTGTCGGCGTCGAGCATTTCGGGGATGGGCACCAGCGGGGCACCGGAGATGACGCCGGCGCGGTACCGATCGGGTTGGTCCAGCAGCCGGAACAACGTGACGACCGAGCCGAACGAATGTCCTTGGGCGACCAGCGGCAGGCCAGGGTGCTCACGTTCGGCGAGTTCGGTCAAGCTGTCCGCCAGCGCGGAGCTGTCCTCGATTGAACCGAAGTCGCCACGGTCACCGGTGCTGAGGCCGTGGCCGAACTGGTCGACGGCCCACAGGTCGATGCCGGCCGCGTTGAGCGCAAAGCCGTACCGGTGATAGACGCCGGTGTGCTCGCCGAAGCCGTGCAGGAAGATGACGGCCGCGCGGGGCTCGGCGGCAGCCCAGTGCCGGTAGTAGGCGTGCCCCCGGGGGTGGTCGATGAACGGCATGCCACGACTGCAGCAAGATGTGCGTCGAACCGCAAGCGTTCAGCTCAAGGAGAACGATGTCTCTGCTTGCAAATTTGCAGATCATCGAGACGCGGACTGCCTTTTCTCGGCTTCGTGGCGGATCCTAGAACCGGGGAGGTGGACCGGAACGGGAGAACGGAGCTGAAATGCCTGAATCGCGGTTGCCGGGCGGTGTGCGCCCGGTCCTTGTCGTAGCCGCCGCAGTGTTCGGTGTCGCGCTGCTAAGCGCTGGTGTGGCGAGTGCCGCCGAGCCGGTCCAGTTGAAGAGCCGATTGGGCGATTGGTGTCTCGACGGCCCAAATGGGAACAATACTGCGACGATGGTCAACCCTTGCAACGGATCGAAGTCCCAGTTCTGGGTTTTCAACTCTGCCGGTCAGATCGAGAGCGTGGCCTTCCCCGGGCGTTGCGTGAGCATCAGCGACGCGGCAGATAACACGCCGGTGATCCTCGCGCCCTGTCAGGCCAATGCGAATAACTTGCGTTGGAACCCTCAGCTCAACGGACAGGTGACGAGTGCTCTCGGTCCTTGCCTCAACGTTTTCGGCGGCGTGGCGCAGCCTGGAACACCGGTGATCGCCTACCACTGCATCGCCGATGTTGCCGACGAGGAGTGGGATAGCGTTCCGTGACCGTCGCTAAGGGCGGCCGAGCAGCACGCCGCGCTGATCCTGTACGCGGTCGCGGATCGCGTCCACGACCGCCGCGACCTCGGGCCTGCGCAGCGTCTCGGCCCGGGTGACCAGCCAGTAGGTCAACTGGATCGCCACCGCCTCGGGTAGCACGCG
>JBKOYU010000101.1:0-2906 GCA_046725575.1 Actinomycetota bacterium
CGTTCGCGCGAGGGAGGGGAAGCGCGTGCGCGGCGGGGCAGGGCAGGGCATCACCGTTAGGCGTGACGGTGAGCTGTCGCTTTGCCCATCCGCCCATGCAGGGCTTGGGGTACTGGCTGTAGTAGTCGGGGAGGACATAGACGACGTCCATCCGTCCCGCCAGGCGTACCCGGGCGGCGCGCACGATCGTCTCCGCCCGCTCGAGCTGTGCCTTGCTGGGCAAGAGCGCGTCGCGGTTGCGCAACGCCCAACCGTAGTACTGGGTGTTCGCCAGTTCAACGCGGTCGGCCTTCACCTCCTCGGCTAGGCGCAGCAGATCGGCGACCCTGTCGATGTTCAGCCGGTGGAGAACCACATTCAGCGTGAGCGGCCAGCCCAACTCCTTCACCACGCGAGCTGCCTCGACCTTGCGTGCGAAGGATGGAGTGCCGGCGATCCGGTCAGACACCGCGGGCTCGTCGGCCTGGATGCTGATCTGTACGTGATCGAGGCCAGCCGCTCTGAGCTGCTCCGCGCGGCGCCGCGAAAGGCCGATCGCGCTGGTGATGAGGTTGGTGTACAGGTCCAGCTCATTGGCGGTTTTCACGATCTCCACCACGTCGCGGCGCCGGAGTGGTTCACCGCCCGACAAGTGAAGCTGCAGAACGCCCAACTCCTGGGCCTCGCCCAGAACCCGCTGCCACTCCGCTGTGGTCAGTTCGTCGTGGTAGTCGGCGAGGTTGAGCGGGTTGGAGCAGTACGGACAGGACAGAGGGCAGCCGTAGGTGAGTTCGGCCAACAACCCTAACGGTCTATCCATGGCTGATCTCCATGCACCGCTTGGCGACGAGGCGAGCGATGAAGTCCTGCACCTCGTTGTCGACCACACGGTCGTATCGGCCGTGCAGCTCATCGACGATCTCGGCCACCGTCCGCTGCCCGTCACACAGGCCGAGGATGTCCGCGCCTGTCCGGTTCAGGAGCGCTACCGATTCCGGCCCCAGGAGCACGTGTTGTTCTCGGGCCCGATCGAACATCAGCCGGACGTGGGGCGCCAGTTCGGGACGGCTCGACGATGAAACTGCGGTACTCATCGCGATCACTCTGGATAGGCGCAGTCGATGGCGTCCAAAATGGCCCAGAGCATATCGCACTTGAACGACAGCGCCGCCACGGCGCGCGTCTGTTCCTCGGTTGACCGGCAGTGCTCGATCACCACTTCCAGCGCGTGCTCGGCGTCACGGGGAGCCTGATCCAGGCGCGCCCGGAAGTAAGCAAGGCCGTCGCCGTCGATCCAGGGGTAGAAGCGCTCGAACGCCGCGATGCGCTCGGTCATCAGATCCGGCGCGAATAGCTCGGTCAGCGAAGACGCCACCGCCTCGACCCAGGGCCGGGTGTGGGCGAACGTGACGTACGCGTCGACGGCGAACCGCACGCCGGGGACGAGATGACGTTCGTCGCGCACCTCCTCGCGCGTCAGTCCCACCGCCTCGCCCAAGCGGAGCCATGCTTCGATGCCGCCCTCCCCGCTCGAGGTGCCGTCATGGTCGAGGATGCGACGAATCCACCGCCGGCGCACTTCACGGTCAGGACAGTTGGCGAGAATCGCGGCGTCCTTGCGCGGGATGTTCGCTTGATAGTAGAAGCGGTTGGCCACCCAACCTTGAATCTGGCGACGGCTCAGCCGACCGTCATTCATCTTGGTGTGGAAGGGGTGCTTGTCGTGATAGCGCAGCGACTGGGCGCGCAACGCTGCTACGAAGCTGTCTGTCTCGGTTGACGTCATCTTGGCCCTAGACCCGCACCTCTAGTCCATCCATAGCCACTTCCAGTCCGCGATCTTCGACGGTGCGCCGCTCCGGCGCGTCGTCCAGCAGGATCCGGTTGGTGTTGTTGATATGGATGTAGATCTTGCGTTCGACGGGAAGCCCTGACAGGTACTCGAGGCTGCCATCGGGACCGTCGATCGGCAGGTGCCCCATGCCGCGTGCGGTCTTACGGGCCAGGCCGAGCTGGATCAGCTCATCGTCGTGCCAGCAGGTCCCGTCGAAGAGCAGGCACGCGCAATCGTCCAGCTGCTCGCGCACCGCTGGCGTGAGCTCCTGCACGCCCGGCAGATACACCACTGCCCTGCCGCTGCCCTTGTCGGTCAGGCGGTATCCCACGACGCGTCCCTGCTCGCTCCCGGGCCCGAAGCGTGCAGGCTTGGTCGTGGGGACATCAAAGGCCCGGTACGACAACCCGTCTCCGAGGGATACCTCGACGTCCAGAATGACCGGCCGCCAGTGGACCGGGCAGTAACGCTCAAGCGTCCGTAGCAACGATGTCCCGTCGCACAACGTCTCGTGTACCGCGGGGGTGGCATGGAGCTCGAGGGCCCGGCCCTCGCGCAGTAGCAGCAGTCCCAGCGTGTGGTCGAGCTCGGCGTCGGTGAGCAGCACCGCCTGCAGCGGCGTCGCTCTGTCGTCACGTGGATGAAGGGCGGGGAAGGACTCGATCTGAGCGCGGATATCCGGGGACGCGTTGATCAAAAACCATCGCCGGTAGTCCGCGCTGACGGCGATCGATGACTGCGTGCGTGGGCGGCAGGGTCGTGAGCCGTCGCGGACCGAACGGCATGCTGGGCAGCCGCAGTTCCACTGCGGAAAGCCTCCTCCCGCAGCCGATCCCAGCACCCGCAGCCACATCTGGTTCTCCATCCCGAGCCACTATTAGTGGGGCGCCGGACACATCCGGCGCCCCTGTGCGTCCTGCTAGTCCTCCAATTGGGCGACGTACATAGTCACCTCGGCCCCGCACCCGATTTCCTCGAAATCGGGGGACTCCCATTCAGAGATTTGAGACCGAGCGGCATCCATCGCTGTCACCTCCTCCCTGTCGATCTCGCGGGCGGCCCGGCAGGTCGTGGCCCGTCGAGGTCACCTGCG
>JBKOYU010000550.1:0-2293 GCA_046725575.1 Actinomycetota bacterium
TTGTACCTCTGCTCGTATGGAGCGACCCAACTGCGCTCGTCCGCACCGTAGCTATTGCTAATCGCGTGCACGTGCGCGTCTAATTGCCCCGCCATCGCGACCGCTTTGCTCAGGTCGTCCAAACTGTTCGAGTTGGCCTGGATCAACAGCAGCTTGCAGCCCGGGCAGATCGCGCTGGCCATGTCCAGATCCAGCGCCGTCTCCTGGCTCCACGAGACATTGTCACCGGGCGGCGGCGATGGCTGTCCCGCCTGATTCAGCTTTCTAAAGCACGGGGGGTCGGCCGGGTGAACGGGATCGGTCTTGGACGTACAATCCCCCAACCCGAACTGCTTCCGATACTTGGCCAGGTCGGACTCGGCGTTGGTGTACCCGTAGGCATCCACGATCGCGATGGTCGCGGTCCCGTCTGTGGTGATGCTGTAGGCGTTGCGCAGGTTCTCCGCGCTTAACGCGCTTTCGCTCGGCTCCGAAGTCGCCAGCGGGTTGAGGTTGTCATCGGTTCGGATCTGCGCATGGCACCGCACGGCACCTGCGGCGGGCGTGTCACATACCTTCTTCGCCTTGCCCGGCGGCAACGGTGGCGGAGCCGCATGCGCTGGCGGGACGGCCAGGAACATAGAACCCAAGACAACGCACACTGCGAGGACTAGCTTGCGCACAACGTCTCCCCTTCAATCGGATGCAGCAGGAACCCCTAGGCCAACGGTCCAGTTTCTGGATCGTGCACACCAAAAGATGAGATGTGTTGAGGAACCCCCCAGGCCAACGGTCCTGTTTTCGGATCGTGCACACCGAAAGTCACAACGACAGGCACAGTGCTGCACTCGCAACACAATCGACACCCGAAGGTGACCCGCCGAACCGTCTCGGCACTGGAAACGCCACCGCTACAACGTCACTGCGCCGAAGGAGGTGGAGCAGAGGGAGAAGACAACCATGGTCCGTTACCGCGATCCCTGGACAGAAGAGATCATCGACAACCGCGAGATGCAACGGCAGTTTCATGCCGACGAGGTGATTCGCCGTGAGTTCCCGGAGATCATTACGGCACTGGCTGTCGACGCACGCGGACAACCGACGAACGGGTACCGAGAGGCACCCGCAGGATCCATCTCCGAACTTGCCGGCTGTGACCAACCATCGCCAGCGGCCGTTAGCTCAGGCATTTACAGCTGCTACCCCTCCGCAGCTGCAGCCGATGTTTGTTGGCCATCACCGCCGACATCGATGCTGTGCATGAATAACCCGTGGGACAAACAGGTGCGTCGCCTGGCCTTCGACACACATCTCCTGCCAACGGTGCAGCCTCCTGCGACGCCGGAACCCTTTGCGCTGACGCATGATAACGGTACCCACTGCCAATTGATCACTGGAGGTGCCCGGCGCGGCCGTAATGACGGATATGTCCCGATCTACGCCTGCGGAGCAGATTCCAAAGCCTCGGTGCTCGGCGAAGCGGGCAGCGGAACCGACCCGATCAACCGCTCAAAACCCTTGTGGACGGTGACGTTCGAGCAACCGGGGTTTCAGACTGAAGTGAGATCAGTGACCACTGCTTGGTTCGCCGGCACTTAAAGGTGGTGTGGGCGCGCGTTTTCGACCATGCGCGTAAACCCCCAGATGAGATCGATCATTCGCAGTGTGGTGAACGCGGGGCGACATTTCAGCTGCGCAACGTCGCGCGTGCTCGCAGTCAAATTGTTACCAGAGGTTGCCGTATGCGATACGCCCCGCGGCAAGAATGCGACGGATGAAGCGGCCCACGTGGTGAACGAAGGAAACAGTGACCGACAAAGACTTGTATACGGCGATCCTGAGTGTGTTGCAGTTGCACTTCGACAGTACTGAGCTGTCTCGACCGGTATCACGGGCTGAGTTCAATGACTGTGCTGTGGTGAACAACTCGGGGAACGCGAACCGAGCCATGCTTGCTCACCAGATCGGCCAAGACGCCGTCAATGACTGGCTGTCGGCGAAGCTGACCCCTGAGTTTGGAGTTCGTTGGGGATGATGCGTGCCTGACTAGCACGCCCTGTTCGTCTTCCTCGCGCCCAGATCACATCGCGCACCGCTTCGGCGGGCAGTGAACTCGTGTTGCTTGCTGGAGTACACGTGACTGGTCACAGGTCGTCGTCGTCGTCGAACGCGGCAAATTCCAGCGGGTCGAACGCCTCATCGTCCGCGCCGAAGGCTGCGATCTGGTGATCCTGCAGCTCGGCTGGTGCGTCCTCCCCATCGATCTTCCGCAGGATTTCCGGCCAGAGAGATTCGGGCACCGTCGATTTCACCG
>JBKOYU010000601.1:0-8125 GCA_046725575.1 Actinomycetota bacterium
ATGTGGCTGTACGCCTGCGGGTGGTTGCCCAACGCGCGCTCGGCCACCGGGTCGTACTCCTCGGACAACAGGCCCGTCGGCCCGGCGGCTGCGACGAGCCGGTCGAACAGCGCCTCGGCCTGCGACCGTTGATCCGTCAGCAGGTAGGCCTCCAGCAGCCAGGCCGCGCAGAGATGGAAGCCACCCTCGGTGCCCGGCAGCCCGTCGTCGCGGTGATAGCGGTAAACCGTTGCGCCGCTGCGCAGTTCGGCCTCTGTCGCGACGACAGTGGCCGCGAACCGATCATCCGATGGATCGATCAGTCCGGACAATCCGATGTGCAGCGTGGCCGCGTCGAGGTCGGTGCCGTCGTACGCGGCGGTGAACGACTTCACCTCATCGTTCCAGCCGCGCTCGCGCACTTGCTCGGAGATCGCGTCGCGCAGCGCGGCCCATCTCGCCGGCGCCTCGCGGCCGAACTGTGCGGCCAGCTTCAACGCGCGGTCCACCGTCAACCAGCACATCACCTTCGAGTACACGTGATGGCGAGGGTTTCGGCGAATCTCCCAGATGCCGTGATCCGGTTCCATCCAACGACTTTCGACGGCGAACACCATCTCGCTGACCAAGTTCCAGTCCGCATCCGTCAACGCGTACGCCACACCGTTGGCCACCCGTCGATGACACAGGTCCGAGATGAGCTGCACCACGGGCCCGAAGACGTCCAGTTGCACTTGGACATTGGCGGCATTTCCGACCCGCACGGGACGCGAGCCCGCGTAGCCGGGCAGCGAGTCGATCACCGCCTCAGGACCGAGGATCGCCCCCGACAACGCGTACAGCGGATGCAGCCGCTCGGGGCCGTGCATCGTCTCGATCACGCCGTGCAGCCAATTCAGATATCTCTCGGCCTCGGCGATCGAGCCCAGCGAGACCAGCGCCGAGGCGGTCATCGCGGCGTCGCGGATCCAGCAGTAGCGGTAATCCCAGTTGCGGACGCCGCCGATCTCCTCGGGCAGCGACGTGGTGGCCGCCGCCATGATCGCGCCGGTGTCGGCGTGCACCAAGCCGCGCAGTGTCAGCGCGGACCGCTTCATCAGCTCCGGTTTCAGCGACGGCAGGGTCAGCGTGGAAACCCAATCGTTCCAGTAACTCTCCGCGCGTTCGCGCCGCGAGTCGTGGTCGACGGGGCTTTCCGCCAAATCCTCCGTACCACAGCGCAATTCCAGAACGACGGGCCCGTCGGACGGGTCGATGACGGCCCGTGCGGTCTGGTGGATGCCGTCCGGCACGATCTCCCAGTCGACGCCGGGCGACCGCAACACCATCGGATCGTTCGTCGCGAACACCCGCAGACCGCCGTCGTCGATACGCAAATGGACAGGCGCCTGCGCGAACTCGGGCCGCGGTGCGAACTCGACCACCGCCTTGGCCTGCCCGCTGATGACGCGAATCAAGTCGGTGCGGCCGGCGCCGACGTCGTGCGACAGGTAGTCGGTGACAAGCAGGCCGGCCCAACGGGTTTCGACGGTCATCGTGCCGGCGAGGTAGCGCTGGCTCAGCGGCAACGCCTCGCGCTGCGGACCGATCGCGAAGTGGCCCGCGGTCGCATCGCCGAGCAGCCTGGAGAACACCGCCGCAGAATCGGCCTGCGGATGGCACATCCACACCGCGTCGGCGTCGGGTGTCAGCAGCGCGACGGTGCGGGAGTTGGACAGCATCGTCAGCCGCTCGATCGGCGTGCTGTGTCCGCCCAAGAGCCAGGTGCGGCGCGCCTCGAGCAGACACTCCAGCACCGCCGCGACTGCTTCGGGTGAGTCGATGCGATAGCCCGCAAGGGTGTCGCCGTCGCCTACCTTGATGCCGATGTCGGGCCCGTGCAATCGGCGAAACGCCTTCTCGTCGGTGACGTCGTCGCCGATGAACACCGCTGCGGAGGCGGCGTCCTGGTGCCGCAGGATGTCGAGCGCCTGTCCCTTGTCGGTCTGGATGACCGCGAACTCCAAGACGGCCTTGCCCTCGGTGATCTGCGCGTCCCAGTGCTGCGAGGCGGCGTGCGCCTTGTTCAACGCCTCCTTGCCGTCTGCGGGATCCGCGTTGCGTACATGCAGGGCGACGCTGGCCGGCTTGATCTCGATGGCGACACCCGGGTACTCGGCGGCGATCGCGCCCAATGCGTCCTTGATCTTGCGCAGCAGCGCCTTGGCCGCATCGTCGATCGCGTGCACGAAGCCGGTGTCGAACTCCGAACCGTGGCTGCCGACCAGATGGACCTCGGCGGGCATCCGCGACAGCGTCGCCAGATCGCGCAGCGCGCGGCCCGAGATCAGCGCCGCGGTCGTCGACGGCAGGGCGGCCAGCCCGCGCAGTGCCGCGGCCGACTCTATCACGGGGCGCGCGTCGTCGGGGTTGGCGACGATCGGCGCCATGGTGCCGTCGTAGTCGCACGCGACAAGCAGCCGTGGTACCCGCGCGACGGTGCTCAGCGCGCGTGCCAATTCGGAAGGTAGCGCTTCAGCTGAATGTCGCCGACTGGGCGGCTCCAAGGCCACCTGCTAAATCTTAGGGTGCTCCCCGTCGCCGATGAGCAGACGCACGGCGAGATCGAGCCGCTTGCTGACGTCGGTGGCCGACGCCCGCCGGGTTAGCCAGGCGAGCAGATTGGACAGCCAGACGTCCGAGATGACGCGGGCGATGTGGTACTGATCCTCGGTCGGCTCGCCGTCACTCATGGCGCGGGCGAACATCGAATCCATCAGCTTGCCGACGTGATCAACCTCACCGGCCGCCGACGCGTCGGCGAACACGAACGCGCGGGTCATCGCCTCGGTCAGCAGCGGGTTGCGCTGCATCGCCCGATTGAGCTTGCCGACCATGAAGCTCAACCGCTGATACGGAGTGCCGCCGGACAGTGCGGCG
Source organism: Actinomycetota bacterium (assembly GCA_046725575.1). GTDB lineage: Bacteria > Actinomycetota > Actinomycetes > Mycobacteriales > Mycobacteriaceae > Mycobacterium. Next base: position 2,899 of record JBKOYU010000601.1, read on the forward strand.
CGGTCGGTTTTGGCATCGAGGCGCTCGAACTCCCGGCCCAAGGCGGAGACCAGTAGGTGCACCTTCGACGGGAAGTACCTGTACAGGGTGCCGACGGCGACATCCGCGCGTTCGGCGACCGCCCGCATCTGAACGGCCTCGTATCCGCCCTTGGAGGCGATGGCAAGGGTGGCGTCCAGGATGCGCTTGCGGCGCTCCCGCTGGGCTTCGGAACCGAGTTCCGACTCGGCCAGCACGGACACCGCCATCACCTGACGCGGTGTGGAATCAGACCCCGAAGACGCGTTGGTGTGTGCTGGCGAAGACATCCGGCCGGTGGCTCCTTCATTCAATGGTCTCGACAGAAACGATACGCATGCCGATGGTCAATTTCTTCCCTCCGTGCCAGACCGACACCGACGTGTCCTGGTGCAATGGCGGTCGACTTGACGGTCGAACGCTGGCACTATTAGAACACGTTCTAGTGAGAAGCACGCTCTTCTCGCCCAATCGGTAGGAGTCACGTTGTCGGCCACGATCACTGACGAGCAGTTTGCCGCACGCGAGCTGGTCCGTAGCTGGGCGTCCAGCTCCGCCGCGGTCGAGGCCGCGCGCGATGTGGAGCACGGCAGGGCCGACGCGTGGCGTGCCGCCTACCAGGGCCTGGCCGAACTGGGGATCTTCGGCGTCGCGCTGCCCGAGGAGCATGGTGGCGCGGGTGGCACCGTGGATGATCTGTGCGCGATGGTCGACGAAGCCGCCGCGGCGATGGTGCCGGGCCCCATCGCGACTACGGCGCTGGCCACGCTGGTCATCGGTGAGCCACATGCCGAGGTGCTCGAAGCACTGGCATCGGGGGAGCGGACCGCGGGTGTCGCGTTGTCCGCCGACCTGCGCTACGGCGACGGCCGGGTGTCCGGTACCGCCGATTACGTGCTCGGGGCCGATCCGCATGGGGTATTGCTCCTGCCCGCCGGCGATGAGTGGCTGCTCGTCGACGCGACGGCCGACGGCGTGACCATCGAACCGCTGAAGGCCACGGATTTCTCCCGCCCGCTGGCGCGGGTGCTGGTGGACTCGGCTCCCGCGGAGGTGCTGGCTGTGGCAGCGCAGCGGGTCGAGGACCTCGCCGCGACGGTGTTGGCCGCCGAGGCGGCGGGGCTGGCCCGCTGGACCCTGCAGACCGCAACCGAGTACGCGAAGGTGCGCGAGCAGTTCGGCAAGCCCATCGGCAGCTTCCAGGCCATCAAGCACATGTGCGCCGAGATGTTGTTGCGCTCCGAGCAGATTTCGGTGGCCGCAGCCGACGCCGCAGAGGGTGGTTGGAAGCTCACCGGGCAGAAGGTGTGGACGTCGCGGGCGGACTGGGCCCAGTGGGGTGTCTGCCTGGCGCGCACCGACGCCGACGCGCCGAAGCAGAAGGGCATCACGTACTTCCTCGTCGACATGAAATCGCGGGGCATCGATATCCGGCCGCTGCGCGAGATCACCGGCGACAACCTTTTCAACGAGGTGTTCTTCGACGATGTCTTCGTCCCCGACGAGATGGTCGTCGGGCGGGTCAACGACGGCTGGCGGCTGGCCCGCACCACGCTGGCCAACGAACGCGTCGCGATGGCCCACGGCACCGCGCTGGGCAACCCGATGGAAGAGCTGCTCCGCACGGTCACCGAACTCGACCTCGATCCAGCCGTGCAGGACCGACTCGGTGAACTGATCCGCTCGGCTCAGGTGGGGTCGCTGCTGGACCAGCGGATCGCGCTGCTGGCCGTTGGCGGTCAGGACCCAGGCCCACAGGCCAGCGCGCGCAAGCTGATTGGCGTGCGGTACCGGCAAGCGCTCTCGGAGTTCCGGATGGAGCTGTCGGAGGGCGCGGGCGTCGTCGAGAACCAGCCGGTGCACGACTTCCTCAACACCCGCTGCCTGACCATCGCAGGCGGGACCGAGCAGATTCTGCTCACCCTGGCCGGTGAGCGCCTGCTGGGGTTGCCCCGCTAGCGCCGACGGAAGAGGCTCAACAACAGCGGCAGCGAGGCACGTGGCCGCAGGGCGACTGGCAGTCTGTATGTCAATGGGCGCGCGACGGTGCCGAAACGCATATTCAATTTTGCCCGCGTACCGAGCGACAACACATCAGGGCGGCGGGATCGGCTCCGTTGTCGCTCATTACGCGGACAATTCGAAATGGCTCCCCGCGACGGCTGCCACGCTAGCTGAATGTGGTTTGCGCGCAGGCGTCCGGCGAGGTCAGGTTCACCCCGCCGTACACCACTTGGATGTGCGTGCAGACGATGAAGTCCGAGTCGGTCCTCGGCTGCCCCGTGCGCCAGTCGGTGGGCACGCTGTTGCCGTGGAATTGGAACTTCTCCACCGGCCCGCCGCCGAAGTAGATCGTCGTAAATTCAACGTCGGTAAGGGACTTGAACATCCGGGTGTTGGGCGCATCGAAATCAGACTCGAGCCAGATATCGCGGTGCGACGTCCGAAGTGTGGTGGTCTGGCGCGCCCATAGATCGTTCGGGAAACCGATCGGGCCCTCCGGGACGCGCAGGTTTGCAGAGGTGTTGAAGAGGCAATTCGCTTCGGCCTTAATGCAATTCGCCGTGGCGTGCATCTCGAGCGAAGTGACCGGGTCGACCGGAATCGACGCGTCGGCGGTGTCGCTCGCAGCCGACGAGAACGGGGTTGGAGTGACAAGTGCGAGCGTCAACCACGTCGCCGAGACCACCACAAGAATGCTGGCGAACCGCTTCACAGTCCCTCCCTGCCTTCCGGAGCCGCTCGGCGGCGACACCCGGCATCAGTGCGGCGAATCGTAGCCCGCGGGTTATTCGTCGTAGGTGACTTCGACCCAATCCGATCGCGGCCGCGCCTGGCAGCCCAGGATCAAACCCTCGTCGAGGTCCTGCTGCTCGAGCACGTCGTTGACCTCCATCTCGACGTCGCCGCTCTTCTTCAGCACCGCGCATGCGCCGCAATGGCCCTCGCGGCAGGAGAACGGCGCGTCGAGCCCCTTGTCGAGCAGCACGTCGAGCAGCTTCGCGTTGCGCGGCCAGCGCACCTCGTGGCGCTCACCGTCGAGCGTGACGATCGCTGTGGCAGGCCCCTCGTCGCTGTCGTCTGAGTCATCGGCCGCAATGACGACTCTGGCGAACGGGTCGGACTCCAGCGACTTGAACACCTCGATGTGGATCTTGTCGGTGGGGGCGCCGGAGGTCTTCAGTGCTTCCTCGGCGGCGGCCATGAACGGCCCCGGCCCGCAGATGTACGCGTCGCGGCCGATGTACGGCGCGACCAACCCGGCCAGGGCCGCCGCACTCGGCAGCCCCTGCACCGTCTCGAGCCAGTGCACGACGGTGAGCCGGTCGGGGTACTTGGCTGCCAGTTCGCGCAGTGCGCCACCGAAGATCACCGAGTTCTCGTCGCGGTTGGCGTAGACCAGCACCACCTTGCCGCTGCCCTCAGAGAGCGCGGACTTGCAGATCGCCATCATCGGGGTGATGCCACTGCCGGCCGCCAGCAGCAGGAAGTCTTGGTCGAGCGTCTTGGGCACGAAGGTGCCCGACGGCGCGAGCACGTGGATCTTCATCCCGGCATGGGCGTGGTCGCACAGCCAGTTCGATGCGTACCCGTCGGCGGTGCGCTTGACGGTGACCGTCATCGGGTCGCCGGTGAACGGCGAGCTGCACAGCGAGTAGCAGCGGGCCACCGAGCCGGTGCGGTCGCTTGGCACCCGCAGGGTCAGGAACTGCCCGGGTGAATAGCGCAGCTTTTCGGACGGAATCACAGGGTCTCCTGGCCCATCGGGCACGGTGAACACCAGCGACCGCGCGTCGGCGGTCTCCTCGACGACGTCGGCCACCTGCAGCTCGAGCACGTGGCTACCGAGCGGCTCGTCCGTCACTGAGGGGGGCCCTCCTGTCAAGAAACACTGCGATAACTAGAACAGGTTACAGAAATGCATGTGCCCAGGTCCAGCCGCTGCAGGAATGCGCTGCTCGACACAAATCGTAACGTGTTCTAATCTCTGTCTAGGTCCGTACTCTCGGGAGGCAAATCCAGTGACGTCCATTGAACAGGGTGACGTGCAGTCGGTCCTAGCTGGCATTGACGACCTGTTACCGCTGATCGCCAAGCGAGCCCAGGCGACGGAAGACCTGCGGCGGCTGCCCGACGAGACCGTGGCCGAGCTCGACGAGGTCGGCTTCTTCAAGCTGCTGCAACCCGAGCAGTGGGGCGGTCTGCAGTGCGACCCGACGGTGTTCTACGAAGCGGTGCGGCGCATCGCGACGGCATGCGGTTCGACCGGGTGGGTCGGCTCGATCATCGGCGTGCACAACTGGCACCTGGCCCTGTTCGACCAGCAGGCGCAGGAAGAGGTGTGGGGCGACGACCCGACGGTCCGCGTCTCCTCGTCGTACGCGCCGATGGGTGCCGGCACGGTCGTCGACGGCGGCTACCTCGTCAACGGATCCTGGAACTGGTCGTCGGGTTGTGACCATGCCACGTGGGCGTTCCTCGGCGGCCCCGTCATCAAGGACGGCAGGCCGGTCGATTTCGGCAGCTTCCTGATTCCCCGCACCGAATACCGCATCGACGACGTCTGGCACGTCGTCGGCCTGCGCGGCACCGGCAGCAACACCATCGTCGTCAAGGACGTGTTCGTGCCGCGGCACCGGTTCCTGTCGTATAAAGCGATGAACGACCACACCGCAGGCGGCCTGCAGACCAACACCGCGCCCGTGTACAAGATGCCTTGGGGCACCGTGCATCCGACGACCATCTCGGCGCCGATCGTCGGCATGGCCTACGGCGCCTACGACGCCCACGTCGAGCACCAGGGCAAGCGCGTGCGCGCCGCGTTCGCGGGGGAGAAGGCCAAGGACGACCCGTTCGCGAAGGTGCGCATCGCCGAGGCGGCCAGCGACATCGACGCGGCATGGCGGCAGCTGATCGGCAATGTCGGCGACGAGTACGCACTGCTGAAGGCGGACAAGGAGATTCCGTTCGAGCTGCGCGCCCGCGCCCGTCGCGATCAGGTGCGTGCCACGGGCCGCGCTATTGCTTCGATCGACCGGCTGTTCGAGGCGTCCGGCGCCACCGCGCTGAACAACGATGCTCCGGTGCAACGGTTCTGGCGTGACGCGCACGCGGGCCGGGTGCACGCGGCCAACGATCCCGAACGCGCCTACCTGATCTTCGGCAACAACGAATTCGGACTGCCACCGCAGGACACGATGGTCTGATG
>JBKOYU010000134.1:0-2162 GCA_046725575.1 Actinomycetota bacterium
AGTACGGCAATCCGGCTGAACCGGACACCGCCGAGCTGCTGCGCTGGCTCGACAGCCAAACCAAGCGGAACCTGGTGATCACATTCGGCGGCGGAGTGAACGAGGTGATGCGCGAGATGATTGCGGCGTCGGGTCTGAAGGTGCCGAGGGTCCCCAGGTGATCGGCGATGAGCGCTTGCGCGAAGAGCCGAGGAAACCGATGAGTGTCGAGGACATCCAAGCCGCCGCCGAGCGGGTCAAAGCCGAGGGTAAGAGCAAGCCACGAGTAGGCCGCCATCCGGTGAACCAACCGATGGTCGACCACTGGCTCGACGCGATGGGCGACAAGAACCCGATTTACGTCGACGAGGAGGCCGCGAAGGCGGCCGGCCATCCCGGCGTCGTCGCCCCGCCCGCGATGATCCAGGTGTGGACCATGATGGGCCTGGGCGGTGTTCGTGCGCCCGACGATCCACTCACCAAGATTCTCGAATTGTTCGATGAGGCAGGCTATATCGGCGTGGTCGCGACCAACTGCGAGCAGACCTACCACCGCTATCTGCGTCCCGGTGAAGAGGTGAGCGTCTCGGCCGAATTGACCGATGTCGTGGGCCCGAAGCGGACAGCCCTCGGCGAAGGCTTCTTCATCACGCAGAAGATCACCTGGCAGGTCGGCGACGAGGACGTCGCCAAAATGATGTGGCGCATCATGAAGTTCAAACCCGCCGATCAAGACGGGCGGGCGACTCCTTCAGCCGTGCCCGACGACCTAGACGCCGAGTCGATGATGCGTCCGGCGTCGTCTCGGGACACGAAGTTCTTCTGGGACGGCGTCAACGCGCACGAGCTGCGCATCCAGAAGCGGCCGGACGGCAGCCTGCAGCATCCGCCGGTGCCGGCGCTGTGGGCCGACAAAGAAGCGCCTATCGACTACGTCGTCGCCAGCGGCAAGGGCACGGTGTTCAGCTTCGTCGTGCACCATGCCCCGAAGGTGCCCGGCCGCACCCTGCCGTTCGTCATCGCGCTCGTCGAACTCGAAGAGGGAGTGCGGATGCTCGGCGAGCTCCGCAACGTCGACCCCGCCAAAGTGGAGATCGGAATGCCCGTTCGTGCAACATATATCGACTTCCCCGAGGGTGATGCGGGTCCGGCGTGGACGCTGTACGCGTGGGAGCCTGGGGAATGACGATGAGTGTGAGCGCTCCGAATACTCAGGTCGGCACGAAGCTGCCCGAGCTGTCGCTGTACGGCGATCCGACGTTCATCGTGTCGACGGCGATCGCGACCCGCGACTACCAGGACGTGCACCACGATCGAGACAAGGCGCAGGCCAAGGGATCCAAGGACATCTTCGTCAACATCCTCACCGACACCGGTCTGGTGCAGCGCTACATCACCGACTGGGCCGGGCCGAACGCGATCATCAAGTCGATCGCGCTGCGGCTGGGTGTGCCGTGGTACGCCTACGACACGGTGACGTTCAAGGGCGAGGTCACCGCTGTCGAGGACGGGGTGATCACGCTGAAAGTCGTTGGCAGCAACAGCTTGGGCGATCATGTTATCGCGACCGCCACACTGACCATTGGCTCTTCGCGCGAGCGCTCATCGCAGACGATCGGAGGGACGCCTGATGCCCGGTGAACTGTCCGGGAAGGCCGCGATCGTCGGGATCGGCGCCACCGATTTCTCCAAGAACTCGGGGCGCAGCGAGCTCCGGCTCGCCTCCGAAGCGGTGCTGGATGCGCTCGACGACGCCGGCCTGACGCCGGCCGATGTCGACGGCATGGTCACCTTCACGATGGACTCCAACACGGAGGTGGCGATCGCGCGCGCCACCGGTATCGGCGAGCTGAAGTTCTTCTCCAAGATCCACCATGGTGGCGGTGCGGCGTGCGCGACCATCCAGCAGGCCGCGATCGCGGTCGCGACGGGTGTCGCGGATTGTGTTGTGGCATACCGGGCTTTCAACGAGCGCTCGGCAATGCGGTTCGGCCAGGTGCGGATGCGTCTTATAGAGAACGCTGACTCGACGGGAGTCGACAACTCGTTCTCGTATCCGCATGGGCTGTCCACCCCGGCCGCGCAGGTGGCGATGATCGCCAAGCGCTATATGCACCTGTCCGGGGCGACGAGCAAGGACTTCGGCGCGGTTTCGGTGGCCGACCGCAAGCACGCGGCCAAGA
>JBKOYU010000472.1:0-4928 GCA_046725575.1 Actinomycetota bacterium
ACCCTGAGCCGAGGGGTGCCGGTGCGCCACGTCGGCGAGCACCTCGTGTGCACGGTGTTTGACCTGATGCTGGCCCAGTACGGGGTGGCCCGGCCCGGGCTGCCCGGTGACTGGCCCACCGGCTACGACGATGCCAGTCAGCCGTATACCCCGGCTTGGCAGGAGCCGATCACCGGAGTGTCTGCGGCGCAAGCGATCCGGGTCGCCAAGGAGTTCGCCCACAACGCCGAGGAATCGGGCGGGCGGTCGATGATCATCATGGGTGCCGGCATCTGTCAGTGGTTCCACGGCGACGCCACCTACCGCGCCGTGCTCGCGCTGCTACTGCTGACCGGGTCGATGGGCCGCAACGGCGGCGGCTGGGCACACTACGTCGGTCAGGAAAAGTGCCGCCCGGTCACCGGGTGGGCGACGATGGCGATGGCCACCGACTGGTCCCGGCCACCCAGGCAGATGGCCGGCACCTCCTACTGGTACGCGCACACCGACCAGTGGCGCTACGACGGCTACCGTGCCGACGCCCTGGCCAGCCCGTTGGGCCGCGGCAGGTTCCGCGACAAGCACACCATGGACATGCTGGCCTCCGCGGTGGCGATGGGCTGGACCCCGTTCTATCCGCAGTTCGACCGGTCCAGCTTGGACGTCGCCGACGAGGCGCGCGCCGCCGACAAAGACATACCCGCCTATGTCGCAGAGCAACTGGCGTCCGGGGGGCTGAAACTTGCGGTCACCGACCCGGACAATCCGGCGAACTGGCCGCGGGTCCTGAACGTGTGGCGGGCCAACCTGCTCGGCTCATCGAGCAAGGGCAACGAGTACTTCCTGCGCCACCTGCTCGGCACCACCTCGAACCTGCAGGCGCAACCAACTCCGGAAGCGTTGCGGCCCAACGATGTTGCCTGGACGGACGACATCCCGGAAGGCAAGCTCGACCTACTGATGGCGATCGACTTCCGGATGACGTCGACGACGCTGCTTTCGGACGTCGTGCTGCCCGCGGCGACGTGGTACGAGAAAGCCGACCTGTCCAGCACCGACATGCACCCATACGTGCACGCGTTCAGCCCCGCCATCGATCCGCCGTGGGAAACCCGCTCGGACTACGACGCTTTCGGCGCCATCGCCCGCACGTTCAGCGCACTGGCGACCAAACACCTGGGCACCCGCACCGATGTGGTGCTCGGCGCGCTGCAGCACGACACCCCTGGGGCGATGGCGTATCCGGGTGGCAGCGAGAGTGATTGGCGCGTAACAGGCGAGATACCCGTGCCGGGCAAGACGATGGGTCCGTTGGCCGTGGTGGAACGCGACTACGCCGCGATCGCCGACAAGTGGGCCGCGTTGGGTCCCCTAGTCGACACGCTCGGCGTCACCACCAAGGGGATCACCACCAAGCCGACCAAGGAAGTCGACGAGCTGGCCGCCAAATTCGGCGTCATGGATTCCGGTCCGGCGCAAGGCCGCCCGGCGATCACTACGGCCGAACGGATGGCCGACGTGATTCTGGCGCTATCGGGCACATCGAACGGGCGACTGGCCGTCGAGGGCTTCCGGGAGCTGGAGAAACGCACCGGTCGCAGTCTCGTACATCTGGCCGAGGGCAGCGAGGAGCGCCGCATCACCTACGCCGACACCCAGGCCCGGCCCGTCCCGGTGATCACCAGCCCGGAATGGTCGGGCAGCGAAACCGGCGGTCGCCGCTACGCGCCGTTCACCGTGAACATCGAGCAGCTCAAGCCTTTTCACACGCTGACCGGACGGATGCATTTCTACGTCGACCATGACTGGCTGGAGGAGCTCGGGGAGCAACTGCCCACCTATCGGCCGCCGCTGGATATGTCGCGGCTGTTCGGGGAGTCAGCGCTCGGCAGGGATGGGATCGGGTTGACGGTGCGGTACCTGACGCCGCACTCGAAGTGGTCGATCCACTCCGAGTATCAGGACAACCTGTTGATGCTGTCGCTCTCGCGAGGCGGGCCGACGATGTGGATGAGCCCAGCCGATGCCGCCAGGATCGAAGTGCGCGACAACGATTGGGTCGAGGCGGTCAACCGCAACGGTGTCGTGGTGTGCCGCGCGATCGTGTCGCACCGCATGCCCGAGGGTGTGGTGTTCGTCTACCACGCCCAGGAACGCACCATCGACGTGCCGCTGTCGGAGACCACCGGAAACCGCGGCGGCATCCACAATTCGCTGACCCGGCTGCTGATCAAACCCAGCCACCTGGCCGGCGGCTACGCGCAGAACGCGTTCGCGTTCAACTATCTCGGTCCGACCGGCAATCAACGCGACGAGGTGACGGTGGTCCGCCGTCGCAGCCAAGAGGTGACGTACTGATGCAGCCGAGCGGAGCCTGCGGAGCGAGACGAACATGAAGATCATGGCACAGATGGCGATGGTGATGAACCTCGACAAGTGCATCGGCTGCCACACGTGCTCGGTGACCTGCAAGCAGACGTGGACCAACCGCGCGGGCACTGAGTACGTGTGGTTCAACAACGTCGAAACCCGTCCGGGGCAAGGCTATCCGCGCACGTATGAGGACCAGGAGCGATGGCGCGGCGGGTGGATTCGCGATCGCAGGGGGCGACTGCGGTTGCGCGACGGCGGCCGGCTGCACAAGCTGCTTCGGATCTTCTCCAACCCGAAGCTGCCCAGCATCGACGACTACTACGAGCCGTGGACCTACGACTACGAGAACCTCACCGCCGCGCCGCTGGGTGAGCAGATGCCGGTCGCACCGCCCCGCAGCCTGATCAGCGGCAAGCCGATGAAGGTGTCGTGGTCGGCGAACTGGGACGACAGCCTCGGCGGCTCGCCGGAAATTCTGCCCGGCGACCCGGTGCTGAAGAAGGTTAGCGAGCAGGTCAGCCTCGAGCTCGAACAGACCTTCATGTTCTATCTGCCGCGGATCTGCGAGCACTGTCTGAACCCGTCGTGTGTGGCGTCGTGTCCGTCGGGGGCGATGTACAAGCGCGCGGAGGACGGAATCGTCCTCGTCGACCAGGACCGCTGCCGTGGCTGGCGGATGTGTGTATCCGGATGTCCTTACAAGAAGGTGTATTTCAACCATAAGACCGGTAAGGCCGAGAAGTGCACGCTGTGCTACCCGCGGCTCGAGGTTGGCCTGCCGACGGTGTGCTCCGAGACGTGCGTGGGCCGGCTGCGCTACCTGGGCCTGGTGCTCTACGACGTCGACCGGGTGCTGGAGGCGGCGTCGGTGGAGAACGAGAAGGATCTGTATGAGGCGCACCGACAGATCCTGCTTGACCCCACCGATCCGGAGGTGATCGCCGGGGCGCGCGCGGAGGGCATCTCCGATGAGTGGATCGAGGCCGCGCAGCGCTCGCCGGTGTACGCGCTGATCAATACCTACCGTGTTGCGCTGCCGCTGCATCCGGAATTCCGGACGGTGCCGATGGTGTGGTACATCCCGCCGCTGTCGCCGGTGGTCGACGCGGTCAGCCGCGACGGGCATGACGGGGAAGAACTCGGCAACCTGTTCGGCGCGCTCGAGGCGCTGCGCATCCCGCTCCAATACCTGGCCGAGTTGTTCACCGCCGGTGACACCGCAGTTGTCGAGGGCGTGCTGCGCCGGCTGGCCGCGATGCGGTCCTACATGCGCGACATCAACCTCGGCCGCGAAACCCAGCCGCACATTCCGGCATCGGTCGGCATGACCGAAGAGCAGATCTACCAGATGTACCGGCTGCTGGCGCTGGCGAAATACGAAGAGCGGTATGTCATTCCGACCGCGTACGCCGTCGAGGGCCAGCACCTTGAGGAGACCGGCTGTTCACTGTCGTTCGACGGTGGGCCGGGCATGTACGAATCCGGTCCGTTCGGCGAGGCCAGCGGCGGCCCGGTGCCGGTGGCGGTGGAGACCTTCCACGCGCTGCGGCACCGGCAGACCGACGAAGGGATGGCCGCCAACGCCGAGCACCCGTCGCGGGTGAACCTGCTCAACTGGGACGGCCGGGGCGTACCCGCGGGCCTGTTCCCATCCGGGGGATCACAATGAAGTTACGGACCCGCACGCGACCGGACACGTTGCGCGACAGGCTGGTGTGGCAGTGCGCCTCCGTGATGCTGTCCTACCCCGACCTAGACCGATTTGACATCGTCGACGGACTCCTGGCCCATCTCGATGGCGATGTCGCGGATCTGTTGGGGCGCACGGCATCCGCGCTGAAGGCCAGCGATCGTATGCGCGCCGCCGCCGACTACGTCGACACCTTCGACCTGCGGCGGCGCGCCACCATGTACCTGACTTACTGGACTGCGGGCGAAACCCGCAACCGCGGCAACGCGATGTTGGCGTTCGCGCGGGCGTACCGCGACGCGGGCGTTGAGCCACCCCGCGGCGAAGCACCGGATTTCTTACCGGTGGTGCTGGAGTTCGCCGCCACCGTCGACCCCGACGGCGGCCGGCGGCTGCTCACCGAGCACCGGGTTCCGATTGAGGTGCTGCGCGAAGCGCTGACCGAGAAGGAGTCGCCGTATGCCCACGCCGTCGCCGCGGTGTGCGCGACGCTGCCGGCAGCCACCGACCGGGACGTGCAGCGGGCGCGGCAGCTGGCGCAGGCGGGTCCGCCCGCCGAAGCCGTTGGGCTGCAACCATTCACGTTGACCGTGCCGCCCCGGCGGACCGAAGGAGGCCGGTGAGATGTTCGGCGAGATCTTCTGGAGCGTGGTGCCCTATGTGACGCTGGCGATCGTCGTCGTCGGGACCTGGTGGCGTTACCGCTACGACAAGTTCGGTTGGACCACCCGATCATCGCAGCTGTACGAGTCACGGTTGCTGCGGATCGGCAGCCCGATGTTTCACTTCGGCATCCTGGTGGTCATCGTCGGTCACATTAACGGGCTGGTGATTCCGGAGTCGTGGACGCACGCGGTCGGTCTGAGCGAGGGCGCCTATCACGTGC
>JBKOYU010000561.1:0-5713 GCA_046725575.1 Actinomycetota bacterium
CGCGTACGGGATGTAGTCGATGAGGTAGGCGAGCACGCGGGTGAGCCATGGTGTGTAGGCCTCTTGAGGCAGCGCCGGACCGGCACTCACGGCGGGCGGCGGGTAGCCCGTCGCGACCTGCGGCGGCGCTTGGTAACCAACCTGCGGCGGAGGCGGAGGCGGGTAACCACCACCCTGTGGCGGAGGCGGAGGCGGATACCCACCGGGTGGTGGCGGTGGAGGCGGGTAGTTACCAGGGGGAGGTGGCGGTTGATCGGTCATGGACGCCTTCCAGTGTGGAATTAGCTGGCAACGAGCGTGCTTACCCTAACCTGAGAGGTAGCTAATAGCAGGGCTTTCCGGCTGGAAGGTGATCACGGGTCGCGCACAGTCCCGGTGACCCGTGCATAACACGCCACTATCGACGAATGTTGCCGTCGGACAGGAAACCGAGCAGGTCGTGGCGCGTCAGCACACCCACCGGTTTGCCTTCTTCGACCACCATCACCGCGTCGCATTCGCGCAGCGTCTTGGCGGCGGTGCTGACCAGTTCGCCTGCGCCTATCAACGGCAGCGGCGGACTCATGTGCTGGGCGACCGCATCGGCCAGCTTCGCGCGGCCCTCGAACACCGCGGAGAGCAGTTCTCGCTCCGACACGCTGCCTGCGACCTCGCCAGCCATGACCGGCGGCTCGGCGCCGACGACCGGCATCTGCGACACGCCGTACTCGCGCAGGATGCCGATCGCGTCGCGCACCGTCTCCGACGGATGCGTGTGCACCAGGTCGGGCAGCGCTCCCGACTTGCCCCGCAGCACGTCGCCGACCGTCGACTCCTCGACAGAGCCGTCCAGCCGAGTGCGCAGGAAGCCGTATGACGACATCCACGCGTCGTTGAAAACCTTTGAGAGATAACCTCTTCCGCCATCGGGCAGCAGGACCACCACCAACGCGTCCGGTCCGGCTTGCTCGGCGACCTTGACCGCGGCGACAACGGCCATGCCGCACGACCCGCCGACCAGGAGCGCTTCCTCGCGCGCCAGCCGCCGCGTCATCTCGAACGAATCGGCGTCGGAAACCGCGATGATCTCGTCCGGCACGGTCGGGTCGTACGCCGACGGCCAGAAGTCTTCGCCAACGCCCTCAACGAGGTACGGCCGCCCGGTACCGCCGGAGTACACCGATCCCTCGGGGTCGACGCCGACGATGCGCACCTTCCCGTCGGACACCTCCTTGAGGTAGCGGCCGGCGCCGGTGATGGTGCCGCCGGTACCGACGCCCGCGACGAAATGGGTGACCTTGCCGTCGGTGTCGGCCCAAACTTCGGGCCCTGTCGTCTCGTAGTGGCTGGCCGGCCCCATCGGGTTGGAGTACTGGTCGGGCTTCCACGCGCCGTCGATCTCTTCGACCAGCCGGTTGGAGACGCTGTAGTAGCTGTCTGGATGGTCGGGCGGCACGGCCGTCGGGCACACCACCACGTCGGCCCCGTAGGCGCGCAACACATTCTGCTTGTCCTCGCTGACCTTGTCCGGGCAGACAAAGATGCATTTGTAGCCACGCTGCTGGGCAACCAGGGCAAGCCCGACGCCGGTGTTGCCCGAGGTCGGTTCGACGATGGTGCCGCCAGGCTTTAGTTCGCCGCTGGCCTCGGCGGCGTCGATCATCTTGACCGCGATGCGGTCCTTGGCGCTGCCGCCGGGGTTGAGGTATTCGATCTTGGCCGCAACCGTGCCTGCGCCATCGGGCACAACGGAGTTCAGCTGCACCAGAGGGGTATTGCCGATGAGCTCACTGACGTGCCGGGCGATGCGCATGCGTCCATCGTCTCAGGCCCGCAAATCGACTACCAGGTGGCCTCTCGGATGTAGTCGCCGATCTGCTTCAGCGACCGATTGGCCTCCGGCACCATCGGGGCGGCGATCTGGAACACGTGCATCTGGCCCGGCCAGACCCGCACCTCGACGGGCACCCCGGCAGCGGCAAGCATGTGGGCGGCCTTGCGGGCGTCGCTGACAAGCACTTCGGAACCGGATACATGAATCAGGGTGCGCGGAAGTCCTGGCTCGATGTGGTCGAGCGGTTCGTAGATCTCCTCGGGCTTTCCGTCGACGATGTGCCGTTCAGCAGCCTCCTCGATGAGCTCGACGAGTGCGTGAAATACCTTGGGCGGGAACATCGCATCGGTGCGGATGTTCGGGTGGTTGGCCCGGGTTTCGTTGTCGATCTCGAACAGCGGCGACATCGTCACAATGGCGGCCGGCGTCTCCCCTGCAAGGCCCTCGCGCTGCAGCTTCTCGGCCAGTGCCAGCGCCAGGTAGCCGCCCGCCGAGTCGCCGGCCAGCACGATCTGGTCGGGCTCGTAGCCCTTTAGCCGCAGCCACTTGTAGGCGTCGTAGCAATCGTCGAGCGCCATGCCGACGGAGTGCTTCGGGATCATTCGGTAGTTGACGACCAGCACCGGGCTGTCGGCGTATTTCGACAACGCCGTCACCAGCCGGCCGTGCGAGTGCGAGCCGCATGTCAGGAACGCCCCGCCGTGCATGTAGAGGATGACGCTGCGCTTGCCGTCGGCGGGTAACACGCCGCCGGCGCGGACCAGCTGCGCAGTGCAGTTCGGCAAAGAAATGGTGGCGCGGACAGTGCCGGGGGTGGGCCGCACGACGCGTGCGACGAAGTCGACCAAACCCCATGGCCACGGCAGGCGTGGCGCGTAGCTACCGATTGCTAGCGTCGGCCGGATAGTTAGCAAGGCGGCGAGAGCAACAAGCCGTCCCGCGACGCTGGGACCGTCCTCGACGACCGCTACGGGAGCGCCGTCACTGACTGGAAATTTGCGCGACTTGTGCGCTCTAGCTGGGCTGACACCAGCGTGCGACGTTCTGGATACCTTACTCGGTGCCGTCATCGCCACCACTCCTACGCCATCGTAGTGCCGGGGGTGCGCCTCGTTTACTGGGCAAACCCAACCAACTTAGCTTGACACCCTACATTCTGGTCAACAATCAACGAGTCAAAATCGATACCGGACTTGATACCGCAATGTGATCGCCGATCGGGTATCGCCACGCGGAAAGCCCCCGATTTCCCACATAAACTTGTCCCCGTGCGCATTCGTGTGCGGCGTCGGTCGACCATCGCCCTGGCGGCGGCGGCCGGGCTAGCGTCCACGGGCACCGTGTATGTCGGAGCCCGCAACCTGCTGAGCGGGCAGGCTGACCAGGCCCGACGAGTCATACCCAAGTCGTGGGACATTCCGCCGCGCGCCGACGGCGTCTACTCGCCGGGTGGTGGTCCGGTCGAGCGGTGGCACCGCGGGGTGCCGTTCGATCTGCACCTGATGATCTTCGGCGACTCCACCGCCGCCGGCTACGGCTGCACGGACGGCAACGAGCTGCCTGGTGTGCTGATCGCCCGGGGCCTGGCCGAAGAGTCCGGCAAGCGCGTGCGGCTGAGCACGAAGGCGATCGTCGGCGCGACGTCGAAGGGTCTGTCGGGCCAGATCGACGCCATGTTCGTGGCGGGGCCGCCGCCCGATGCCGCCGTGATCATGATCGGCGCCAACGACATCACCAAGCCGAACGGCGTCGGACCGTCCGCGCGCCGACTGGGCCGCGCGGTGCGGCGGATGCGCGGCAGCGGTGCCGTCGTGGTGGTCGGCACCTGCCCGGACTTCGGTGTCATCACCGCGATCCCGCAGCCGCTGCGCTGGGTGGCACGCGGCCGCGGGCTACGGCTGGCTCGCGCGCAGGCGGCGGCCGTGCGGTCGGCCGGTGGAGTGCCGGTCCCGTTTTCCGACCTGCTGGCGCCGGACTTCCGCAAGATGCCGGAAGTGTTGTTCAGCCACGACATGTTCCACCCGTCGGCCGCCGGATATGCCTTGGCGGCCAACCAGTTGCTGCCTGCGCTCGGTAAAGCGTTGGGAGAGTTCATCGGTCATCCGATGCCCGAGGAAGCGCTGGAATCGCGATCACCGGAGGGCAGTTCACTGCTGTCGCGGGTGGGCAACCTGAGCCGGCTGTGGCGTCGCTCGACTGGGGTGCCCGCGCCCATCGTGGTGCCCGCGAGCTAGGTTCCTCGCATCCACTCGATACGAGGAGCCGTCATGACTGAAGCCGTCATCGTTTCGACCGCGCGTTCACCGATCGGCCGCGCCGGCAAGGGTTCGCTGGTCGATATGCGGCCCGACGACCTCGCCGCCCAGATGGTGCGAGCGGCGCTGGACAAGGTTCCTGCGCTCGATCCCCGCGAGATCGACGACCTGATGATGGGCTGCGGGCAGCCCGGCGGCGAGGCCGGCTTCAACATCGGCCGCGCGGTGGCCGTCGAGTTGGGCTACGACTTCCTGCCCGGCACGACGGTGAACCGGTACTGCTCGTCGTCGCTGCAGACCACGCGGATGGCGTTCCACGCGATCAAGGCCGGCGAAGGCAGCGCGTTCATTTCCGCTGGGGTGGAAACGGTGTCGCGGTTCCCGAAGGGCACATCGGACGGCTGGCCGGACTCGCACAATCCACTGTTCGGCGAGGCCGAGCAGCGCTCCGCGCAGGCCGCCGCGGGCGCCGACGAATGGCACGACCCGCGCGAGGACGGCGTGCTGCCGGACGTGTACATCGCGATGGGCCAGACCGCCGAGAACGTCGCGCTGCTCACCGGCATCAGCCGCGAGGACCAGGATCACTGGGGCGTGCGAAGCCATAACCGGGCCGAGGAGGCCATCAAGAGCGGCTTCTTCGAGCGCGAGATCGTCCCGGTGAAGCTCCCCGACGGCTCGACCGTCAGCAAGGACGACGGGCCGCGGGCCGGCACCACCTACGAGGCGGTGAGCAAGCTCAAGCCGGTGTTCCGGCCGAACGGCACGATCACTGCGGGCAATGCGTGTCCGCTGAACGACGGCGCGGCCGCGGTGATCGTCATGAGCGACACAAAGGCTCGCGACCTGGGGCTGACGCCGTTGGCGCGCATCGTCGCGACGGGCGTGTCCGGGCTGTCGCCGGAGATCATGGGCCTTGGCCCGATCGAGGCCGTCCCCAAGGCCCTGGCCAACGCGGGGATGACGATCGATGACATCGACCTGTACGAGATCAACGAGGCGTTCGCCGTCCAGGTGCTGGGTTCGGCCCGCGAACTGGGCATGGATCACGACAAGCTCAACGTGTCCGGCGGTGCGATCGCGTTGGGCCACCCGTTCGGTATGACGGGCGCGCGGATCACCGCCACGCTGCTGAACAACCTGACGACACACGACAAGACGTTCGGGCTGGAGACGATGTGTGTCGGCGGCGGCCAGGGCATGGCGATGATCATCGAGCGGCTGTCATAGCGAGCTTTCCACTACGTTGACTCTGCGCTGCGGGTGCAGAAGTGCGAGTAGCCAAGGCCCTCAATGCAGCATCAACGCGTCCGTGCATCGCATATCGATTGACTCTGCGCTGACGGCGCAAAAGTGCGAGTAGCGCACGCCGCCAACGCAGAGTCATCAACGAGTACGCGCGTCCCATGCGCGCTGGACGCGGCGAAGGACGTCGACCCGGTGGTGGCGCGCCGCGACCGTTACGACGAGCCAACCCAGTTCGTGGAGGTCCTCCGCACGTTCGATCTGGTAGGCAAATCGCTCGCGGTCGGTCCGGTGATGGTCGCATTCGTTTTCGGCGGCCAGCTTGATATCCTCCCAACCCATATCGAGGTAATACCAGCGACGGCCATCCGGGCTTAGCACCGGTATCTGATTCCGCGGT